>PUOB01000079.1 GCA_003551985.1 Desulfobacteraceae bacterium
ATCCTTCAAAAAGGGCTCATTGCGGGGATGGACGTCGTCGGCCAGCGGTTCAAGGCTTGTGATATGTTCATTCCGGAGGTGCTTCGCTCGGCAAAGGCCATGGGCGCGGGCATGAAACAACTCCGCCCGAAACTCGTGGAGAGCGGCGCGAAGATGGCCGGCACCATGGTAATCGGAACCGTGAAAGGTGATCTTCACGACATCGGAAAGAACCTTGTCGGCATGATGTTTGAAGGCGCCGGGTTCCAGGTCGTCAATCTCGGCATTGACCTGGAAACACAGGTGTTCGTTGACGCGGTCAAGGAGCACAAGCCGGAATTGCTCGGCATGTCCGCCCTGTTGACCACGACCATGCCCAAAATGGGGGAAGTCATAAACGCGCTTAACGAGGCGGGCATCCGGGATCAGGTAAAAGTGATGGTCGGCGGCGCCCCGGTGACCGAGGAGTTTGCAAAGGAGATCGGCGCCGACGTTTACGGGGCCAATGCAGCAACTTCCGTAGACAAGGCCAAGGAAGTACTGGACGCATAACCCGTTTTTCAGGGCAGCCATCATGGCACCCTGGAAAGTACCTGTCCGGCATTTATTGACGCGTGGTTTTTTGCCGGCGCGATGATGCCGGATACGGTTTTATGCAGCGAATTCAATGCAACCGATAAAACCAACCCGGTCAGGGATATGAGATATTCTTTATATCCTCAAATCTTAATAGATATCTGCCGGGTCACAGGAGAGAGACTATGAAATTTGTAATGCCTGATATGCAACCCATGAACCAGACCGTTCAGGAGACTCCGGTTTTCCAGGTTTTGACCGAAGACCAGATCGAGCAGATTTATTTTTCTGCGCTGGAAGTCCTTGAACGGGTGGGGTCCCGGGTTCATCACGACGAAGCCCTGGAGCTGTTTCGAAGCAGCGGGGACGCGGTTGTCGGAGACGACAAGAGAGTCCGGGTGACGGCATCCCTCGTGGAACGCGCCCTCAAGTCCTATCCCCGGAAGATTACGCTGAAGGGGAGAAACGGCATCCGTTCCGTTGCGCTCCAGAAGGACCATGTGTATTTTGGAACCGGCTCCGATTTGCCGTTCACCTATGACCGGAAGACCGGCGAAAGGCGGCGTACCACCTACAAAGACATAGTGAACGCGGCGCGCATCGTCGATTACCTGCCGAATTTTGACTTTTTCATGTCCCACGGGATTGTCGGCGATGCACCCAATCCCCTGACCTATGACCGGCACCAGTTCATGGCCATGCTTGAAGGGTGCACCAAGCCCATGGTCGTCACCAGCGTGGACGGCGAGGGGCTTGAGGACTTGTGGAAAATGGCCTGCCTGTTCCAGGGCGGCGAGGACGAATTCCGCCTGAACCCCATGTTTGTGGCTTACATTGAGCCGATTTCACCCCTTACAAACGACCGGACAGCCGTGGAAAAGCTGCTTTTTGCCGCTGAAAAGGGGATCCCGGCCATGTATACGCCGTGTCCGAGCTCCGGCGCGACGGCACCCGCAACGATCGCGGGCATGCTGGTGCAATCGCTTGCCGAGACACTGCTGGCCATTGCCCTGTGCTATTTGAAGAGACCCGGCATGCCGCTGATCATGGGCGGGGTAACCACCGTGATGGATATGCGGACCACCACCTATTCCTACGGCGCCCCGGAAATGTCGCTGGCTTCGGCCGCCAACACGGATATTTCCAAGTGGCTCAACCTGATCATGTTCTCCACGGGCGGATGTTCCGACTCCAAGGCGCTGGACGAGCAGGCGGCCATTGAATCGACCATCAGCAACCTCACGGCGTTTCTGTCCGGGGCCAACCTGGTGCACGACGTCGGGTATATCGATTCGGGCGTGAATGCATCATTGGAAAGCCTTGTCATGAATGACGAGATCATCGGCATGGTCCGCCAGGTCGGCAAGGGCATCAATACGGACGAAGCCCACCTGGCATTGAAGGTCATCGATGAAGTGGGGCCGGGCGGTGAATTCGTTACCCACGACCACACCTACGAACACTGGAAGGAGTGGTTTTTGCCCAAGCTGATGGACCGGTCCGATTGGGAAACGTGGAATGCGGAAGGCGCAAAGACGATGCTCGATCGCGTCAACGAGGAAACCCAGCGGATACTCGACACGTATGAGCCACAACCCATCGACGACGGCATCAAAAAAGAGCTCAAAACGATCATCGACGATGCGGACAAGCGTCATTCCAAATAATTGAGATATCCCTGTCTTTCCTGGCGGCAAATGCCATATGGACTTTCGACAGGCGACATTAAGGAGATGCAACATGACCTTCAGGACAAATTATACAGTCAATAAGACCACCCGGTTCAGGCTTCTCTCGGAAGACCAGAAGGCGCGGATTTTCCGCGGGGTGATCAAGACATTGAACGATACGGGCGCAAACGTATTTCACGATGAAGTTCGGGAAATCCTGGGCAAAAACGGATGCAAGGTGGACGGCAAGCGCGTGCGGATACCGCCGGAGGTCGTGCGCGGCGCATTGGCCTCCCTGCCGCCGACCACAACCCTTTTCAGCTGGGACGGCAACGAGGAAATGTGCTACGTGGAGCCCGGTCGCAGCTATTTCGGTCCCGGCCCCACGCCGCCGAATTTCAACGACCCGGACACGCTGGAGCGGCGTCCGTATCTCAGAAAGGATGCCACCACCGTGGCCCGGGTTTGCGATGCGCTGCCCAACATCGGCTACGTGCAGTCGCTGGGTTCCATCAGCGACGTGACCAACAGCCTGGCTGATGTCTACGAATTTGCGGACATGATTCAGAATACCAGCAAAATCGTCATGAACTGGGCCTTCAACGAGGACAATGTGGCGGATCTGCACCGCATCGGTATCGTGATGGCCGGCGGCGAGGAAGCCTTCCGGCAGCGGCCGAACTTTATCCACTATTCCGAGCCCATCTCCCCGCTCACCAGCGACGTGGATGCCATCGGGAAGTGCCTCTACTGCGCAAAGCATCGTATCCCGCAGGTTTATACCCCGTGTTCCATCGGCGGGGCCACCGTGCCGGCGAGCCATGCGGGGCAGATGGTCGTGGCCATATCCGAATCCATGGTGGGCGTGGTGCTGTCCCAGATCGTCAATCCGGGGACCTGCATCATCATCGGCGGGGTCCAGTCGATCCTTGACATGCGCCGGACCATTTACTCTTACGGCGCACCGGAACTGGGCATCATGAGCGCGGCCTTTACGGAAGTGCTCAATTATATGGGCCTGCCCATGTACTCGACGTCCGGATGTACCGACACCAAGAAGATGGAGCTGCAAAGCGGCATCGAGGCGGCATTCTCCATTCATATGGCCATGCTCTCCGGCGCCAACTTCGTCCATGACAACGGCTACACGGAATCCGGGATCACCGGAGACATCTTCCAGACGGTCATGGACGACGAGATCATCGGCATGAGCCGGCTGATCGCCGGCGGGGTCGAGGTCAACAAGGAGACCCTTGCGGTGGATGAAATCTGCAACGTCGGGCCCGGCGGCCATTACCTCTACGAGGACCATACGATGAAATGGTTCCGCAAGCATTATCAGCCGAGCCTTATGGACAGAAACTCCTACGAGGACTGGGATGCCCAGGGACGGCTGACCATGAAGGACCGTATCGTCAAGAAAACGCGCGATATCATAGAAAATTACGAAGGCCCTGCGTCAAGGGTGCCCGAGGATGCCAAAAAGGATATCCAGAAAATTCTCGACGCGGCCGAAGAGCGGGCGCGCTCGCAGTCGTAATTAAAACAGTAAATCAG
>PUOB01000004.1 GCA_003551985.1 Desulfobacteraceae bacterium
ATGGCAAAGGAGTGATCGGTAGTGACGGGGCATTTTATTTTACTGGCATGTTTGCTTGTGCTGTCGGGGTTTTTTTCGTCCTCGGAGACCGCCCTTTTTTCGCTTGGCCGGACCAAGGCAAGGCATCTCGCCAAAAGCGAGGGGCGGATCAATCAGCTTATATTCCACATGAAGCAGGATCCGTACAGGCTGCTTAGCACCATACTGATCGGAAATAACCTGGTCAACATCGGGGCGTCCTCCCTTGCAACGGTCATCACGCTGCATTACTTCCCCGGCCGCAGTGCCGTCGGTATCGCAACAGGCATCATGACGCTTTTGGTGCTTGTTTTCGGAGAGATTTTTCCGAAAACGGTGGCCACGCAGAAAAACGTACTTGTCTCCCGTATTGTGATCCTGCCGATTTACTGGCTTTCCAAGGTGTTTTTGCCGGTTATCTGGATGCTCAATTTCATCCCCCGGCTTGCCGGTGCCGACAGGGGGTTGCCGCCGATTACGGAGGAAGAGCTGATAACATTTGTGGACGTGGTCCACGAGGACGGCGAAATCAACCCCGAGGAACGCGAGTTGATACAAAATATTATCAAGCTGGACGACTTGAGCGTCTCCGAGATCATGACGCCGAGTGCGGACATTTTTTTCATTGAGCGGGACAAACCGCTGGCCCTGGACAAGATTCTTGATTCGGGATATACGCGGGTTCCGGTCGTGGAAGGAAATATCGATAACATGGTGGGGCTAATCAACGTCAAGGATCTGTTCAATGAGCAGATACGGGGGAGCGGGACTCCGGATATTGAAAAAATCATGCGCAAGCCTTATTTTGTACCCGAATACAAAAAGCTCGATCAGTTGCTCAAGCAGTTCAAGCGGAAAAAGGAGCATGCCGCCATTGTGGTCAACGAGTACGGGGAAGTAACCGGCATGGTTTCGCTGGAGGATGTACTCGAGGCCATTGTGGGCGATATCGTGGATGAAACCGACATTGTAAAACCGAAGGTGGTCAAAATCAAGGATAACGAGTGGCTGGTATCCGGTTCGGCGGATATCCGGCTGGTCAATGAGAAACTCAATACCGGTATCCCTGAATCCGTCGACTATGAAACCTTCTCGGGTTTTATCCTGGAACAGATCGGACGCATCCCCGCCGAGCAGGAACAGGTCGTGTTTGGAAAATTCATCGCCACGGTAAAGCACATGGAAGGAAACCGGATAACCTCTTTTCTCGTGAACCGGAAATAGATTTTTACGGGCCTGCATTTATGCATCATCACAACGGCTTCGCATTGACTTGCGGAAAAGGAGTTGTTACAAGACAATCCCGGCCCCTGATTTCGACATCATTTCCCCCGGTTTTGATTTTGGGAGCCTGAAATGAAGAAAAAAACAAGCCGGTGGGCGATACAGGATACACGGGGCATCCCCTGATCACCGGGTTTACTCATACAGGGCACGGATGTATCCATCCGGCCCGCAACGCGCCGTGGATTGTGAAAACGATGGAACCGGGAAGAATTGTTGAATATATAGATCAGCAAAGAATATTTTGCGCCGTCATCCTCGAGGTACAGGACCAGCGGGTCCGCCTGCTCAATGAGAACAACCGGGAATTGAATCATAAAAGGGCCCGTCTTTCCCATGTTTCCACCGACAGAGTGGACATCACACAGGACCGCGACCGCATTATCGAAGCCCTGAAGCAATATGCCCAAAAGCGCAAGGCCCTGAGCAGAAGCATCGATATCCGGGGCATTTGGGAGGCGCTTCACGTTTACGAAGAATGGATCGATCTGGATTCCATGACGGGATTCTGTTTTCTGGACGAACCCACCAGTGATCATGAAGCGGCCGTTATACGTGCTTTTTTTGAAAACCGGATATATTTCAAATTTGATAATGCCGCGTTTTATCCCCATCCTGAATCGGTGGTGGAGCAAAATATTGCCCGGCAGGAGGCCGAGGCCCGGGTGGAGCGGGTCATTGCCGCCGGCGGGTCGTGGTTTCAGGCCGTAATGCGAAATGAAGCGCCCGCTTCTCCCCCTTCCTCCGATGTCCTGGATGAGGCAATCGATGCCCTTCAACAATACTATCTTTTTGGCAAGGAAGCCCCCCGTGCGTCGGCTGCAAGGGCAATTCTGAAAAAAGCGGGAGCGGACAGCCAGGAAGCCATTTTTCAGGCGATGGTAAGGGCCGGGAAGTGGCAACCGGATGAAAATCTGGATCTCTACCGGTTCGACATCCAGCGCGATTTTTCAGACGCTGCGATGGCGGAAGCGGCCCGGACTGAAACCCTTCCGGAAAATTTACGAAACCAGCCCGGCCGGGTTGATTTGACCGATATGCCGATTATCACCATCGACGGTTACGGCACCATGGATTTTGATGACGCCCTGAGCATTGAGCAGGCCGGTAAAAACTGGCGAATCGGGGTTCATGTCGCCGACGTGGGCGCGCAGTTGGAAAAAGGGGGGGGGATCGACCGGGAAATCATCGGGCGGGGGACATCCATTTATATGCCCGACGAAAAGATACCGATGATTCCGGTCGACCTTGCGGAAAGGAGATGCAGCCTCATCGAGGGCGAGATACGGCCCGCAATCAGCGTCATGTATACGGTGACGCCCCGTGCGGAAGTCTTGGAATCGGAGATTTATGCCTCCCTTGTGCGGGTTGGGCGCCAGCTTACCTACAGCGATGCCGACCAGATGGTTCAAAGTGATGCGTCGCTACGCATGCTCCACGAGGTTGCCGTCAATTTTCGCAAGAGGCGCCTGGAGCAGGGTGCGCTGCAGATCCTGCTGCCGGAAGTCCACGTGCGAGTGTTTCCCGGTGGCGATGTGGCCGTTAGAACCGTAAGTCGTGAAAGTCCTTCCAGGGTTCTGGTTTCCGAAATGATGATCATGGCCAACTGGCTGATGGCAAGGTTTCTGGCTGATAATAACATGCCCGCCATCTTCAGGTCGCAGCCCGAGCCCAAGGGGCGGCTCTACGGTTCGGCCGACGAAGGGACGCTTTTTGACAACTGGATGCAGCGCCGGCTTCTTTCCCGGGTGGTGCTGGCTTCGGAGTCAGGGCATCATTCGGGACTTGGATTGGATGCCTATACGACCGCCACGTCGCCTATACGTAAATATTTCGACCTGGCCACCCAGCGTCAGATCAGGGCCTGCCTCGGCCTTGAAACGCCGTATGCGGCCGAAGAGATCGAGTGGGTGCTCCAGGTGCTCAAGGAGCCGTTGAGCCGTGCGGCCATCGTCCAGTCGCGCCGCAACCGGTACTGGCTTTTGAAATACCTTGAAAGCATGCAGGGCGAGCGGGTCGAGGCCATCGTTTTGGAAAAACGCAGGGACGGGTATGTTGTGCTGATAACCGAGTACCTCCTTGAATGCAAGGTCGCCGTTTCCGGCCAGATGAACCTCAAGCCCAAAGATATCGTCCAGGTAACCTTTCAGCATGTCGATGCCGTGCGTGACAAACTGACGGTCTTTTTTGGATAACCGTTGCCGAAGAGGGGGCGGAGGGGATCAATGCGAAAAACAAAAATAATATGTACCATCGGCCCGTCATGCGCCGACGCGGCGATGCTGGTGAAGATGGTCGAAAGCGGTATGAACGTCGCCCGCTTGAATTTTTCCCACGGCACCCATGAGACGCACATGGAGATGATCCGGTTGATCCGCGATGCATCCGCCAAAACCGGGGCTCCCGTTGCGATCCTCCAGGATCTCCAGGGGCCCCGGATCCGGATCGGTAAAATCGAGCCGCCTGAAGGGA
>PUOB01000097.1 GCA_003551985.1 Desulfobacteraceae bacterium
CAAAACGAGGGTATCATGGAGCGTCCGCCACAAGGTGCCGAGTGCCCCCGATTTTGCGGCATCATCGGCCTTGCCGTAGAGCGCCGGCTTGGCCGCTTCCAGGTACCAGTCGCAGAATTCATGCCACACGAACTGGTAAAGGGTCCCGGCCGCCTCGTTGAACCGGTATTCGTCCAAGGCTTCCGAGACGCTGTCGGTTGTCTGGCGCAGGCGTGACAGGATCCAGCGGTCCGGCAGCGACAAATCCGCGGACGGCTGCTGCTGCGTCGTTTCGTCCATGTGCATGAAGGCGAAACGCGCAGAGTTCCATATTTTGTTGATAAAATTGCGGTATCCTTCGATGCGTTTTTCAGACAATTTGATATCGCGGCCCTGGGCGGCAAACGCGGCCAGGGTGAACCGCAGCGCGTCCGTGCCGTAATTTTGGATCACGTCAATGGGGTCGATCACGTTGCCGGTGGACTTGCTCATTTTTTTGCCTTCTTCATCCCGGACCAGGGCATGGATGTAAACATGATGAAACGGCACCGCTTTCATGAAATGAAGCCCCATCATCATCATCCGGGCCACCCAGAAAAACAGGATATCAAAGGCGGTCACAAGAACCGCGGTTGGATAGAATGTTTCAAGCAAGGCGGTTTTATCCGGCCAGCCCAGTGTCGAAAACGGCCACAGGGCCGAACTGAACCACGTGTCGAGGACATCCTCGTCCCGCACCAAATGAGCGCTCCCGCATTCGGGGCATTGATCCGGGTCGTCTTCCGAAACGATCAGGCCGCTGCAATCACCACACGTCCAGGCGGGGACCTGGTGCCCCCACCAGATCTGGCGCGAAATGCACCAGTCGCGGACATTCTCAAGCCAAATATAATAATCGTTTTTCCATTTTTCCGGTATGATTCGCGTCCGCTCGTCCCTGACGGCCTCGATCGCTTTTTCGGCAAGGGGACGCGTCCGGACAAACCACTGGGGGGACAGGTTGGGCTCAACCACGGTCTGGCAGCGGTAGCAATGCCCGACACTGTGTGCATGCTCATCAATTTTGATCAGCAGGCCCGCTGTTTCAAGCGCTTCCACCACCTTACGGCGGCACTCGAAACGATCCAGCCCCTCAAATCGTCCGGCTTCGGCGGTCATGACGCCGTCATCGCCGATGACCTTGATGACGGGAAGGCCGTGCCTTTCGCCCACGATAAAATCGTTGGGGTCGTGGGCCGGCGTAATCTTGAGGGCACCGGTGCCGAATGTCATATCCACGTAATCGTCATATATAATAGGAATTTCGCGGTCCATCAGGGGAAGGACGACACGCCGGGCATTCATGTCCCGGTACCGGTCGTCTTCCGGGTTGACCGCTACCGCCGTATCTCCCAGCATGGTTTCCGGCCGGGTGGTGGCGACCACCGGCCCCCCTTCCCCGTCGGTGTACGGGTAGCGGATGTGGTAAAGGCGGCCGGCTTGCTCGGCATGTTCAACTTCTATGTCGGCAAGCGCGGTCAGGCACCTGGGACACCAGTTGATGATGTAGCTGCCCCGGTAAATCAACCCCTCTTCGTAGAGAGAGACAAAAACTTTTCGGACCGCCCGGGAAAGACCGTCGTCCATGGTGAACCGTTCACGCCCCCAGTCGCACGATGCGCCCAGGGTCTTGAGCTGGTTTATGATTGTCCGGCCGTACTTGTCCTTCCACTGCCAGACCGCATCGATAAAGGCTTCGCGCCCCATCTCATGGCGGTCCCGGCCTTGCAGGGCAAGGTCGCGCTCCACCACGTTCTGGGTGGCAATGCCCGCATGGTCGGTTCCGGGTAGCCACAAAACATTGCAGCCAAGCAGTCGTTGATAACGGCACAGGATATCCTGGAGGGTGATATTCAACGCGTGCCCCATGTGCAGCACACCCGTCACATTGGGCGGCGGGATTACGATCGAGTAGGGTTTTGCCGCCGAGGTTTCATCCGCGGCAAACAGGTTTTCAGACTCCCAGAATTGGTACCAGCGCTTTTCAACTTCTCCAGGCTCGTATCCCTTGTCCAGCAGGTTGTCGGTCATGATTTTCGATACTCCTCATACAGTAGCGGCAATAGTGTTACAAAAACGGGTTACAGAAAAAAATGGGGATTGATGACAATCCCCATTTTCAGCACGTACAACTTTTGATAGTCTCGTAAAAAGTCGGCTTTTGTCTCCCGATTCACAACGGGTTCTTTGTAGGGGCGAATAATCATTCGCCCTTATGGCGGACGAATGATTATTCGCCCCTACGGTTCTGAAAAGTTTGACAAGCCTGGGTTCGAGACTTTTTACGGTGCCGTCAACTTTTGACAGTCTCGTAAAAAAGTAGGCAGCAATTCCTCTTTTCAGCCCCCAAACAAAAACAGCGCCTTTGCCCGGATGCTATTTTCGGCTTTTAAGGGAATCGACAAGAATCGATTTAAGGGCGTCAAGTTCATCTGAGACCTTTTGGGCAATGATATCGCTTACCATCTGGTCGAGTTTCCCGCCATACCTTTTTTCAATGATCCGTTCCATGGCGTCCTCGACATTGGCGTCCTCGACATTGCCCGGCACAACCATGACACCGTCCTCCTGCACGGCCCCGGCTTGTGCGCCAAAATCGTCTTCTTCCCCGAAATAATCGTCGAGCTTTTCAAGCAGGGCCTCTTCGGTGGCTTCGTCATCGACCGTTTCGGCATCGCCGGCGTCTTCATGATCGTCATAAAACTCGTTGAGGGAAAAATCTTCATCGTCCACTTTCTCAAACGCCAGGTCAGGATCGGATTCTACCATATCGGCAAGGTCGAACTCGACATCGTCATCATCGATCTGGTCAGCTTCGCTCAAATCGACCAGTTCCGCCTCTTCTTCTGCTTCAGACGCCGCCTTTTCCAATTCATCCTGGGTCAAGTCAAAAAAGGAATCATCCTCAAGAAGGGCTTCATCCTCAAACGCGTCTTCGTCTTCAATGGCATCCTCCAGGTCAAGAATTCCCTCATCGTATTCGTCTTCCATTTCAGAACCGTTTAATCGAAACTCTTCGGTCAGCTCCAAAACCCCCTCATCTTCAACGACATCGTCTTCTCCTTCCATGCTGTCGCCCTCGAGCATTGAAAGATCGATAACATCATCGGCTTCCACACTGTCGGCTTCAAGCAGGGCCAGGTCGATGATATCATCAAGCTCCTGGGTGGCGTCAGGATCCATGGTAGCCAGGTCCAGGGCCTTGACAACAGATTCATTGAACTCCTGGGTGGCGTCAGGGTCTATCGTTTCCATTGCCTCGATTGCCGAAAGATCAATGACTTCGTCATCGGCCTCCTGCGTATCAATGGTTCCCGTCCCGGAGGCTTCCAAATCAGCAAGGTCGATAAGTTCGTCTGTGTCTTCTCTCCCGGGATCGGCCGCATCGCCGGTATGTTCGGCATCGTTTTTTTTGTCTTGATTTTCGATCATGGATTACGACTCCTGAAGCCATTGATTGGTTTGAAATGAAAAGGAAACGTATTCAAATTATTATATTTTGGACATAACATAACCCATTGGGAGTGTCAAGCAGTTTGCCCTGTATTCCGGGAGGTTCTAATAATTTATGATATCATATCAAATCAATCGCTTGCAAACAAATTAGTTTTCAGCCACAATAAAAAAAATTGTGCCTTTCATCAACCAAGCGGCCTGCAAGAGCGGCCTTCGAGGAATAGTATGCGCCGGTTTTTCATCGATTCATCCGAAATTGACCAATCGTCTCCCCGGATCACGGGGCCGGATGTCCGCCAC
>PUOB01000283.1 GCA_003551985.1 Desulfobacteraceae bacterium
CACGCAACGTCACCGTCCGGTTAAAAACCGGTTTTCCAGGTGCGGAATCCACCGGGTCAGCGAAAAAATACCCCAGGCGCTCGAACTGGTAATGGACCCCCGGCAAGGCGTTCTCAAGGGCCGGCTCCAGCTTGCAGTGCGTAAGCGTCTCAAGGGATGCCGGATTTATGGTTGCCCGGAAGTTGTCGGACAGCTGCGGATTTTCAACATTGAAAAGATGGTCGTAGAGCCTTACAATCCCGTCTAGGGCGTGTCTTCCGGAGACCCAATGGAGCGTCGCCTTGACTTTCCGCCCATCCGGCGGGATGTTGCCGCCACGGGTTTCCGGATCGTAGGTGCAGCGAAGCTCGACCACGTTGCCGTTATCATCTTTGACCACGTCATGGCAGCGGATGAAATAGGCATAACGCAGCCGCACCTCGCGGCCCGGGGCAAGGCGGAAGAATTTTTTGGGCGGATCTTCCATGAAATCATCCTGCTCAATATATATCTCCCTGGAAAAAGGAATATCGCGGGTTCCCATTGACGCATCTTCCGGGTTGTTTATGGCCTCAAGGGTTTCGGTCTGTTCTTCAGGATAATTTTCAATGACCACTTTCACGGGACGGAGCACACCCATTACCCGCTGCGCGGATTTGTTCAGGTCCTCCCGCAGACAATGCTCTAAAAGCGAGATGTCCACGATGCTGTCCCGCCTTGCGACACCGATTGTGTCGCAGAACCTCCGGATTGCCGCCGGTGTATAGCCCCGCCTTCTCAATCCGCATATGGTGGGCATCCGCGGGTCATCCCAGCCGGTCACATACCCCTCGTCCACAAGCTGGATCAGGCGTCGCTTGCTCAAAATCGTATAATTCAGGTTGAGCCTGGCAAATTCGATCTGCTGCGGGTGATATACATCCAATGCGTCAAGGATCCAGTCATAAAGCTCCCGGTTATTGACAAATTCAAGGGTGCATATGGAATGGGTGATTTTTTCCAGTGAATCCGAAAGGCAATGGGCGAAATCGTACATGGGGTAAATGCACCACCGGCTGCCCGTCCTGTGGTGGTCCTGGTTCCGTATCCGGTACAAGGTCGGATCCCGCATCACGATATTGGGGGCGGCCATGTCTATTTTGGCGCGCAGGACGCAGCTTTCCTCCGCAAACGCCCCGTTTGCCATTTTTTCAAACATGGCCAGGTTTTCCGCAACCGGACGGTCCCTGTAGGGGCTGTTTTTTCCGGGTTCGCTCAATGTGCCGCGGTACTGGCGGATCTCTTCCGGCGTAAGGCTGTCCACGTAAGCCATTCCCTTTTTAATCAGGGCGATGGCGTATTCGTAGAGCCGGTCAAAGTAGTCGGACGTAAAATAAAGGTGATCCTTCCAGTCAAAGCCCAGCCACCGGACGTCCTGCTTTATGGATTCGACATATTCCGTGCTTTCCTTTAACGGGTTTGTATCGTCGAACCGCAGGTGACAGTTGCCCCGGTACTGATCCGCAAGCCCGAAATTAAGGCAAATCGACTTGGCATGACCGATATGGAGATACCCGTTGGGCTCCGGAGGGAACCGGGTTACGACCCTGCCGTCGTATTTCCCGGTTTTAAGATCCTCTTCGACGATATGCTTGATGAAATGGCTTGATGCCCCTTCCGTATCAGCCTTCTCCGGCTGTAATGATTTAGGGTCGGCCGTATTTTCCTTATTTGACATCTATGGCTCCTGAAAATTCCTGGGTTAGGGTTGCGTCTTTCGATTCACCACTGGTAAACCCTTGACATACGATTCCATCAGGTCCCTTGCGATGGGGCCGGCGGCTCTTGACCCGCTTTCACCGTGTTCGACAATTACCGATACGGCAATTATCGGATCATCCGATGGCGCATAACCGACAAACCAGGCATGGGGCAGCAGCTTGCGCCTTGCCTCTTCAGAAATTTCATCGGTTGTCAACATTTCAATTTCTTCGGTCAGGCGGCTGATCACCTGGGCAGTCCCCGTCTTGCCTGAAATGGGCACTTCACGGGAACGGGCATGATAATATGCCGTTCCCCTGCGGTCGTTAACGACATCGTGCATTCCCTTTCGGATGATCTGCATGGTTTTTTCACCCGCCGGAAGACGGGCTGTTATTTCAGGCTCAGCCTGCTTTACAACGCGGCCGCCGGCACTTTGAATCGATTGCATGATCTGCGGCCGGTATACCGTGCCTTCATTTGCCACGGCGGCCGTAAGCACCCCCATTTGCAGGGGCGTGGTAAGATTATACCCCTGTCCGATGGCAACCGGCAGCGTCTCCCCCCGATACCAGGGGAGCCCGAATCGATTTCGCTTCCATGCCGCGGTGGGAATCAACCCCTTGGCTTCGTTGGAAAAGTCGATCCCCGTTCGTTCGCCAAGGCCACTTTGCTTTGCATACCAAGCAATCCGGTCGACACCAAGCTGCTCCCCGGCCTTGTAAAAAAACACATCGCATGATTCCGATATGGCATCAATGATGTTCTGGTCCCCGTGTGCTTTCCAGCATCGAAAGCGCCTGTCCCCCAGCCTGTAGCCGCCGGTACAGCGTTTGATCGTATTTTCATCGACAATGCCGTCTTCAAGCGCCGCCATTGCGGTAATTATTTTATAGGTTGAAGCGGGTGGGTAGGCGGCCTGAAGGGCACGGTTCTGAAGAGGGCGTTCCGGATCGTTGACAAGGGCGGTCCACTGACGGGAGGTGATACCGTCCGCAAACAATTTCGGATCGTATGCGGGCGAACTTGCCAAAGCGAGAATGTTTCCGTTTGCCGGATCGACGGCTACAATCGCGCCGGTTTTCCCTTCCAGCAGATCCCGGGCCCTGATCTGCAGATCCCGGTCTATGGTCAGGTATACATTATGCCCCGGGCGGGAAGCCTCTTCTCCTAAAACCGACATCACCTGCCCTGTCGCATTGACCTGGACGATTCGGCTTCCCGGGTATCCGGAAAGATGCGTTTCAAAGGCTCTTTCCACCCCTGAGCGCCCAACCATATCCCCGCCGCGTTTATGGGGATAAAGATTCGACCTGATTTCATTCAAGTTGATTTCACCAAGATGCCCAAGCAAGTGCGGCGCAAAGGCCTCATAAATATAATTCCGGCGGGGGCTGGTCTGTATAATGACGCCGGGAAGCTCATGCCGGCGGCCCAGAATCCGTCCCATGAGATCGCGGTCGATATCCGCTTTGAGCAAGACCGGCCGATAACCGTACGGACCTCGGTTTTCATGGAGAAGGGACAGGATCTCTTCAGGCTCTTTTGAAAGATGCCGGGCGAGTTTTTTTGCGGTATCCGGCGCCGATGCCGTATCGGCCGGTATGATATAAAGCCCGAAGGCCGGCCGGTTGTCAACGATCAAATCGCCGTTTCGGTCGAATATATGCCCCCTGAGCGGCTGAATCCGTTGTTTTCTAATGCAATTGTTTTCAGACAAACTGTAATACGTCTCACCCTGCAGAATCTGGAGGTTGAACAGCTGCGCGAAGAGAATCACAAAAACCGGGATCATGCAGAGAATCGTTTTAAAAAGACGTCTCCGATACCATTCCGGGTCGACCTTGGGAAAAAACCTTTCCGGTACCGATTTCATATTCTCACCTGCTTCAATACTGACAGCCTCGTAAAAGTCGCAACCAGACGACTTTGTAAAAAGTCGCAACCAGACGACTTTGTAAAAAGTCCAAGATCAAGGCTTGCGCGATTTTCGAAGAATTGAGCGTACTTAGCGTACGTGAATTTCTTCGGAAATCGCGCGTAACGCAGATA
>PUOB01000186.1 GCA_003551985.1 Desulfobacteraceae bacterium
TGACAAAGCGGAAATGCGGCAATGCCTGGATGAAATGGAGGAGGCGTACCGAAAAATCACCGGTCCCATGTCAGTGGTGCGGGACAAGCATTGGCAAATCCATGAAGTATCGGACGGCAGCGGCGGTACGCTTTATGAGATAAGAGAAAAGAAATGATCCGGCCCTCTCGCCTCGCCGGCAAATCGAACTGATGGATTTCTTTACTTTCGCTCGGACAACAGATTTTAAGGGTGTAACGGCGGGGGGCATGAAGCCGTCTATGATTCATTTTCCATCACCCGCCGGGTGGTGGCGTTTAAGCGCTCCGGGCAGTTGCGGGATCGGATTAATAACAATACTTTTATGAGGAGTTCATCACAATGCGTCGACCTGTTTTTAGGTTGGCCGGTCTTGTTTTCTGGGTTGGCATTTGTTTTCTGGTTGCCTGGACCGGTGCTCTTGTATCACCGGGTATCGCCCCTTCCGATTGGTATGATGCGCTGAACAAGCCGGCATGGAACCCTCCGGACTGGGTGTTTGGTCCGGTGTGGACTGCGCTTTACACTATGATGGGCGTCGCTGCCTGGCTCGTCTGGGACAAATTCGGTTTTCTTGCAGCCAAGGCCGCGCTTGCCGTTTTTCTTGTTCAACTGTTGTTAAACGGGCTGTGGTCCAGAATTTTTTTCGGCATGCAAGAGCCGGGATGGGCGTTTTTACAGATTATACTGCTTTTGGCCGCCATTATCATAACAGCCATATTGTTTTTCAGGAAAAGAACCATGGCCGGATGGTTGATGGTGCCGTACATGATCTGGGTCGGCTATGCCTCGACGTTAAATGGCGCTATCTGGCTAATGAACTGATTGTACCGTGAATGCGGCATTATGGCCATTCCAAAAACGGGGTGAATGGGTGCTGCTAAAAAAAAACGCGATTCGGCCGCCAGTGGGCAATATGCCTTTTTCTAAGCAGCGTCAGTTCTAACCGCCAGCCAAGACGAAGTCTCTTATACTGTTTGCTGATATTCGAGGAGCTTCGAGCATGGGCGCATGCCCTACATCATCTATGACTACCAGGCGGGAATCAGGGATCAGTTTATCAAGCAACGGGGCATTTTTTGCATCGACCAGCCGGTCATGCTGGCCCCATATAATCAGGGCGGGGGCACGGATAGAGCGTAGAATTTCCCTGAAACCAATATTTTCGTTCAGCAGGATGTCCTTCAGCCGGCTGTCTTCAAAAATTTTTTCGCGTAATGCCCGGTCTGATATCGCTTTTGCTGCCAACACGCCGGTCATGGGCCAAAGCAGGAAAATCTTTTGCTTCATGGTAAACGCCATCACCCGCCTGTAATCATCGACGCTTTTAATAATCAAGGGGTTCTCGCCGCGGGCCAGATGCTGCGTAAACTCGCTCCCGTGGGCAGCAACGCCGGCCGGGTTGAACAGCGTAATGCTGGCGACTTCTTCCGGATAGCGGGAGGCGTAAAGTGCAATAATGGTGGCGCCCATGGAGTTGCCGGCAAAATGGGGCTTCTCCACACCCATTTCATTGACAATGGCCCGCAGATATGCCGCCTGATCCGCCAGGCCGTAGTCCTTGTCCATCTGTTTTGAGCTGTCCCCGTGGCCGGGAAGATCGATGGCGATGATGTGGAAGTCGTTTTTCAGATGCCTTGCCATTCGCAGCCAGGCTTCCTTGCAGGAGCCAAATCCGTGTACCAGCACCAGGGTAGGGCGATCCCCCCTGCCGCTGCCTTCGAGAACCGCAATCGTCATGCCGTCGAGGCTTACCGTTCCCGGAATAAGCCCTGTTCCCAGGCGCTCCAGCCCCATGGCCATATCATACACCGCATGCCTGAACCGGATGCAGGGCGCCATGTTCATACGGGCAAAGGCGGTTTGGGACATGCTGAGTATATGGTCAGTGCGTCTTACCATAGATGCCCGTTTTTTTTAATGGTGGTAAATTGGAATGGCCGTGAGCGAGGGCCGTGTATGGTGCCCCCGGCAAGAATCGAACTTGCGGCACATGGATTAGGAATCCATTGCTCTATCCACTGAGCTACGGGGGCTTGCTTGTAATGCAGGGCGTCAATGAAGTCGCCCTTTCACCACCGCCCTGCCGTGACGGCACGTACTTAAATCGCTTTTCAGCGGGGAGATAATTAAATCCCCGTAACAGGGTCGTTTGGTGATTGCGCATTTTTTGATACCATAGTTGAAAGTCGCTTTCAAGTGCCGAATTTCTTTATTTGCGGTTTGCGGCGAAACTTTTTTCGCTCCAGTAAAAAGATCACCCCAAAGCTTGACCCAGCGTTTTGATTTGTAAACGTATTCCTGATAATAGATTTCCGAGTAGCTAATCCCCATGCGACCGCCAATAGATGAATCATTTTCGATTAAATCCACCACGTCTATGAACCCGAACTGCCGGGTCGGGAAAAATAGGGGCAGAATGGCAGGGGTTATTTCCAATAACTTTCAGATTTTGCCTGAATGGTTTTTTTCATTGGTCAAGGCTATTTTTCGTTATGGAATGGCAATGCAATGGATTCGTTTTTATTATTGTTTGTGAAAATCAATGGTTGGTGGTATGATTATTCAAAATAACGTGATCTTGTATAATAATCTCTTAATCGCGTAATCACAGTTCTTCAGAGCACCGGAGAGAAAGATGAATAAAAGACCTTTTTTCATAAGAGTCGAATGGGACGAAGAGGCAATGGTCTGGTTCGCAAGCAGCGATGACGTTCCGGGTCTTGCTACGGAAGAGGAAACAATGGAAGCGTTGATTCAGAAATTAAAGATCATCATCCCGGAATTGCTGGAAGCCAATGGATATGAAATTGAGCCGGAAATTCCTTTTGAAGTTTTGACCAGGCGCTTTGAAATCGCTCACCGGGCTGCAGTCTGATGTCGGATTATTCAAAAGACCTGAAAAAATATTTGCGCGAGAATGGTTGCTTTTTTGAGCGGCAGGGAAGGGGTGATCACGAAATCTGGCACAGCCCCATCACCGAAATCCGATTCGTCGTAGACAAGGCCATCAAATCCAGACATACAGCGAACGCTGTACTCAAGCAGGCAGGTTTGCCAAAAAAGTTTTGATCGGTGTATAACCTGCTGGCAATAGCCGCTGCTAACACTGACGCAATCCGTTGGGCGCTTAAAGATGATATTCCAACAGACTCTGAGCTCCACCCAAAAGAAATAAAGCCCACACCATCTTTTGTTCACGACCCTCCTTTATTAGGAATCCATTGCTCTATCCATTGAGTTGCGGGGGCTTGCTTGTAATACCGGGCTGTCCAACACACCCCCTTTGCCTGTTTCCATCAAACCGACACACCCATTGCCGTGGTATTATATGCCGGGTACAAGAAACTGGCATTATCATGGCGGAGTTGGGCGCCCCCGTCACCCTTTTCGGTGTTCAGGCGGCTGTCCGGACGCGCAGGGGAAACCGTTAATCTCAGCGGAACGGGTATTGGGCAAGCACCCCTTTTTTTCTACGGAGTGGCTTTTTTAAAAATATGTTTGATATTATTGCGATAACCGACTACGTTTATCGTAATTAAAACCAAATGGAGAAGCGATGGCCACAGACACTGAGAAAGCCTTAAAGCGGGAAATCCTTCTGGGATTCTGGAAGGTCCATATCCTCCACCACGCCTCCGAAGGGCCGGTGGTGGGCCAGTGGATGATCCGGGAGCTTCGCACGCACGGTTACGACGTGAGCCCGGGGACCCTTTACCCGATCCTTCACCGGATGGAAA
>PUOB01000308.1 GCA_003551985.1 Desulfobacteraceae bacterium
GCCGTTATCGGCGGCGGCAATGTCGCTATCGACGTGGTCCGAAGCGCCGTTCGCCAAGGGTCCAAGGATGTTTTTATCGTCTATCGCCGGAGTCGCGAAGAGATGCCCGCTTTGGACGAAGAGGTCCTCGAAGCCGAGGAAGAGGGCATCCAGGTTCATTACCTGGCCGCGCCGACGCGCGTTGTTTCCAGCAACGGCAAGGCGAGCGGCCTTGAATGCATTCGCATGGAGCTGGGAGAGCCGGACAAAAGCGGCCGGCGCCGGCCGACGCCGGTCGCCGGCTCCGAGTTCATCCTCGAAGTCGACTCGGTCGTTCCCGCTATCGGGCAATCCATCGATCTGTCACTTTTGCCGGAAGAAAAGGGATGGAAAATTTCCCGGTGGGGATCCCTTGACATCGATCCGGTAACGCTTGCCACCGGCGTGGCGGGAGTCTTCTCCGGCGGGGACATGGTCACCGGGCCTGCCACCGTGGTGGAAGCCATTGGCGCCGGGCGGGAGGCGGCCATTTCCATCGCACGCTTTCTGCAAGGGGTTGACCTGCATGAGGGCCGGGAAATGAATATGCCCGTGGTGGATTTGAACCCCGAAGGCGAACCCGTGGACCCCCGTCGCCATCCGGCAAAGGCCGGCGTTTCCGAGCGGATTTCGAACTTCGATGAAGTGCAGTACGGTTTCACCGAGGCGGAAGCCAAAGCCGAGGCCGGGCGCTGCCTGGACTGCGGTGTGTGCAGTGAATGTCTCCTGTGCGTGGATGCCTGCCTTGCAAAGGCGGTCAATCACGAGATGTTGGAAGAAGAATTGACCATCGATGTCGGCTCCATTGTGCTTGCGCCGGGGAGTGGTCTGTCCGACCCGGCCCTGCGGGTGGAGTACGGATATGACGAATACCCCAATGTGGTGACTTCTCTTGAGTTCGAACGGATTCTCTCCGCGTCGGGCCCCTACCAGGGGCATATCCTGCGCCCGTCGGACAAGACGGAGCCAAAGCGGATTGCCTGGATTCAATGCGTCGGGTCCAGGGGCATTAATGCGGGGGATCACAGCTATTGTTCCGGGGTCTGCTGCATGTACGCCAATAAACAGGCGGTCATCGCCAAGGAGCACTGCGACTACGACCTGGATGCCACCATTTTCTTCATGGACATGCGCACCCACGGCAAGGAGTTTGACAAATACAATATCCGGGCCGAGGAGGAAGACGTTCGCTTTGTCCGCTCCCGGATCCACTCGGTCTTCGGCCTGCCCGACGACCGGCTGCGAATCGTGTATGCCACCGAAAGCGGGTCCACGGCTGAAGAGATATTCGACCTGGTGGTGCTTTCCGTGGGCCTCGCCCCCGACAATGACGTCAAATTGCTGGCCGAGAGGATGGGCATCGCGCTCAATCCGGACGGATTTGCCGCCGTACAGGACCTGCTGCCGGTAAACACCTCACGCGAGGGCATTTATGTCTGCGGCACCTTTCAGGAGCCCAAGGATATACCGGTCTCGGTTATGGAAGCCTCGGCCGCGGCGGCGGCCGCGTCCATAAAATTAAAGGACCAGCGCTGGCGCCTGACCCGCACCAAGGAGGTGCCGCCTGAAAAGCCGGTCGACGACCTGGCCCCGAGGGTCGGCGTTTTTGTCTGCAATTGCGGCATCAACATCGGCGGTGTGGCCGATGTCCCCGCGATCCGGGATTACGCCGCCACCCTGCCGCACGTGGTGCATGTGGAGGACAACCTGTTTACCTGCTCCCAGGACTCCCAGGACCAGCTGATCGCAATGATCAATGAAAAAGAGATCAACCGGGTGGTGGTCGCTTCCTGTTCCCCCCGGACCCATGAAGCGCTTTTCCAGGAAACCATAGAGAACGCGGGCTTGAACAAGTACCTCTTTGAGATGGCCAACATCCGGGACCAGAACACCTGGGTCCACATGAACAATCCCGGGAAGGCCACCGCCAAGGCCAAGGACCTGGTGCGCATGGCCGTGGCCAAAGCGGCCCTGGCCAACCCCCTGCACCAGGTCAGCCGCGATGTCAACAGCTCGGTTTTGGTTGTGGGCGGGGGTGTTTCCGGTATGGAGGCAGCCCTCGGGCTAGCCGACCAGGGATTTACAGCCCACCTGGTCGAGAAGACAGGGGAACTGGGGGGCGTGGCCAGGCACCTGGCATCCACCTGGCAGGGGGAAGATGTGCAAGCCTACCTTGAATCGTTGATTGCCAGGGTGACGGTGCACGAAAACATCCGCCTTTATTTAAACGGCCGGATAGACAATACAACCGGTTCCCTGGGCAACTTTATCACGACGATAACCTGCGACGGCGACCCGAAAGGGGGCCTCCCGGTTGAACATGGCGCCACCATCATCGCCACCGGCGGCCAGGAGGACAAGCCGGCCGAATACCTCTACGGCGAACATCCCAATGTCCTGACCCACCTCGAAATGGACCAGGCCATGGCTCAAAACGATCCCCGGATCGACAGTCTCAAATCCGTGGTTTTTATTCAATGCGTGGGCTCACGGGATGAAAACCATCCCTATTGCAGCAAGGTCTGCTGCACGCACAGCCTGAAAAGCGCCCTGGCGGTAAAGAAGAGGCGTCCGAAAGCCAGGGTGTTTATCATATACCGGGACATCCGGTCCTACGGTTTCAGGGAGGATCTGTACCAGAAAGCCAGGGAACAGGGCATCATCTTCATCCGCTACGATGCGGACAAGAAGCCCGAGGTGCGGTTGGGGCCGGAGAAGAAGCCGGTCGTCACGGTTGAAGACCATGTCCTGCGGATGCCCGTCAGGGTGTCGCCCGACCTGCTCGTGCTGGCCTCGGGTATCGTTCCCGAAAGCAATAAAGACCTGTTCGAGATGTTCAAGGTGCCGGTCAACAGCGACGGTTTCCTGGTCGAGGCGCATGCCAAGCTCAGGCCGGTCGATTTTTCCTCGGACGGTCTCTTCGTCGCCGGACTGGCCCATTACCCCAAACCCCTGGAAGAGTCTATCGCCCAGGCCCGGGCGGCCGTGGCGCGGGCGGTAACCATTGTCTCCCGGGAATCGATCATGGTGGGCGGCGTGGTCGCCGAGGTGGAGCCGGAGAAATGCTCGGTATGTCTCACCTGCGTGAGGACCTGTCCATACGGCATTCCCTTTATTCACAAGGACGGTTACGCCGTGATCGAGCCGTTTGAATGCCATGGCTGCGGCGCCTGCGCAGCGGAGTGCCCGGGCAAGGCGATTACCTTGAAGCACTTTACCGATGAGCAGATCATGGCCAAAACGGACGCCCTTTTCCGGGTGGCCTGAGGCCGGCTGTGTCGTGAAACGCCGAATTGAACATGGCGACGGGGCATAGGGTCATAGGATGCGCTGACGAGTATCATAGGATGCGCTGACGAAGGAAGCGCATCAACTTGCCGAAATCCGCTTTCATGCAGGCGCCTGGGAGCGATAAAAGCTGGCCCGCAGGGGCACTCCCTGCGGATGTTCCAAAAAGCCATCAAACCTGGATCGCTTATTTGAATCGACCATAATTGTTGGAGAAACATCATGACAAGCACATTCGAACCCAGAATCATCGCCTTTTGCTGCCAGTACTGAGCTTACGCCGCCGGGGACCTGGCAGGTTCCCTGAGACTTTCCTATCCCGAGGGGGTCAAAATTATCCAGGTGCCATGCACCGGCAGGGTCGATATCATCCACCTGCTCAACGCGTTTGAAGACGGCGCGGATGGCGTTTACGTGGCCGGCTGCCTGGAGGGGGAGTGCCACTTCAGCA
>PUOB01000365.1 GCA_003551985.1 Desulfobacteraceae bacterium
AGCCGCCGAGGTGGAACGATTCAAGGCGGAGCTGGAAGAGCTCAACCAGAAAATAGAAATCGTCAACCAGTTGAAAGAGTACCGCAAGGATCCGCCCCTGTTCATGGCGGAGATGACGGAGTTGATCGTTCCGGGGCGCATGCAGCTTTCGCGGATGTCCTTTTCAAGGGATCGGGTGAGCATGGAGGGGACGGCCATGGATAATGAAACCATTGCCGTGTTTATGCGTCGCCTCGAGCGTTCGGACCGGTTTACCAGCGTCAACCTGTCGCGGACCGTGCAGCAGGTCGTCCAGGACATGGACATGAAACGCTTCGAAATTACCGCCCGGGTGGCCAATTAGTGCCTACTGGGAAAAATCAAGGCGAACCACTATGAAAAAATCCAATCTCAACCTGGATGCCCTCAAGCCGGTTTTCGAGAAGATCGCCGGCCTTACCCGGATACAGCGGA
The DNA here is from genome assembly GCA_003551985.1 of Desulfobacteraceae bacterium. The sequence continues at coordinate 454 of PUOB01000365.1, forward strand.
TACTGATATGCGTCGCAACCGTGGTGCTGATTGCGGCGGCATTCGGGTTTTTCCTGTATAAGCCCAAAATAGAGGACATGGCGGCTTTGAACGAGGATATAACCCGCGCTGAGCAGAAACTGGCAACGACAAAACGCAATGCCGCGGAATACGACGAATACCGGGAAAAGATGGATGACGCCCAGGCGCGGTTTGAGATTATTTCCCAGGAGCTGCCGGCAACGGAGGAAATCCCCTCTTTATTGACCAGCATTTCCCAGGCGGGAAGCGCCTCGGGTTTGAGATTTCTCCTGTTCCAGCCGCAATCGGAAAGCCGCAAGGATTTTTATGCGGAAATTCCCGTGCGAATGGAGCTTTCCGGAAGCTACCATGAGTTGGGCAACTTTTTTGATCGGCTGGCCAGGCTTTCCAGGATCGTCAACATTGATAATTGTTCCACCCGGCGCCAGAACGAAGCGCTGGATATCTCGTGCACGGCGGTAACCTACCGGTTTATTGGCGAGCAGGCTTCCGACAACTAGAAAGAAAAAAGATGGATAATGACTAAATACAATTATTTTCTATCAATCGTTTTCCTGGTGACGGGGCTTTGTTTTGCGGGGCATACACTCGTTGGGGCTTCCGTTTGGGCCGGCGAAGAAGACCGTCCGATCCATATCAGCGACCGGATAAAGATCGAGCGGCCCGAGATGCCACCGGAAATGCCACCGGAAGTAGCACCGGAGGAGCTCCCGGAATATGTCGTCGATATCGACGATCTGGTTGATGAGGAGCTTCTGATAGAGGACTTTCCGGAGCTTGCCGTGGAGGACCGCTACTACGATGAAGAGGGGCGCGTGGACCCCTTTGAACCGTTCCTGCGCCGACCCGAGCCGGACGTGCCCGACGAGGATGTGGAGGCGCCGATCCGCCGAATTCCGCGTACGCCCCTGGAGCGGATTGCACTGGGCCAGCTCAAGCTTACGGCCGTTATTCTGAGCGAACCGGACAGGCGGCTTGCCATGGTCGAGGACGCCCGGGGCAGGGGTTACGTTATCCGTGAGGGGACGTATATCGGTGAAGACGGCGGGCGGGTATCAAGGATATTGCCGCGCATGGTGGTTGTGGAGGAACCCCACAGGGACGTTTTCGGTCAAACGACCATTCGCGAGATTGAACTACAAATACAGAGAGCGGGAGAATAAAGACCATGCATGATCGTCAAGTGAAGACAGCCAAACGGTTCGGGCGACAGTTACTGATCGTCTGCGTTCTCTTGGTTTTCGCCGGCTGCGCCTCGCTTCAACCGAAACCGTCCGATGATGATCCCGGGGTGAGAACCATCACCGGCATTGATCTGGAAAGCGCGGCCGGTACGGAACAGGTTGTCATCCAGGCGACTGAAGCGCTGGAGTATTCGTCGGTGAAGCAACGGGATCCCCTGGGCATCATATTTTATTTTCCCGAAACGCGGCTTGCGGATATAGAAGAAGAGATGTTCCCCGGCGGCGACTTTGTCCGGTCCATAAAGGCCACCCCTTCGGAAGACAAGGAAAACGTGCGTGTCGAGATCGGTATGGATGCTGATTTCGAATATGCCGTCGACAAAAGCGGGACCGTCTTGAACGTCGTTATCAAAGACGGCGTTGTTTCAGCGGATGACGCTGCACCTGAAACGGATCGCGGCATGTATGAAAGTCCCGGGCCATGGTACGATGCGGCTGCGGGGCCGAACGCGGATGCGACGGCGCCAAACCGCGCGGACGGTAATGCGGGCATTGTAAGGCAGATTGATTTTTCAGCCGAGGAGGACGGCCGGTCGTCTTTGACCATCGGAACCACCCTTCCCGCGGATTATGAACTCGACTACGAGATCCGGCGGATCGCCGAGGACCGCCTGCAACTCAGAATTTTTGATCTCACGCTGCCGGAGCACCGCCGGCATCGACCCCTCATCACCACCCGTTTCGACAGCGCCCTTGACCGGGTGACCCCTGCCGTGGCGCCTGACGTTGCGGACGCTGTGGATTTTATTATAGAACTCCGGGAGCAGGTGCCGTACCGGGCCCAGAAAACAAACGGGCAGCTCGTCCTTCATTTCGACAAATCGACGGTTTCACCGCGCCCCTTTGCCGCGGCCGACCTGCCGCCGTGGCAGCAGGTGCTTGAGGAGTCCCTGGATATGCCTGCGCCGGATGTGGATCCGGATGAATTGCGGGCCGATCCCGTGGAAACGCCGGTCACTGAAGATGCCGCTATCCGATCCCTCTACGAGATCTATTTTGGAGAGCCGGAGTACACCGGCGAAAAGGTGGCCCTGGATTTTCACGAGACCAACATACAAAACGTTTTTCGGGTCCTTCAGCCCTTAAGCGGGAAAAATTACGCCGTCGACCCCGACGTTACGGGAACGGTCACCATCGCCATGGACACCCCCGTGCCCTGGGACCAGGTGCTGGACCTGATCTTGACGATGAACGGGCTTGGCAAAATCGAGCACGGGGATATCATCCGGATCGCCAGGCTTTCGACCATACGTGAAGAAGAACAGGCGCGCCGGCAGCGTATCGCCGACCTCCAGCAAAGACAAAAGGAGCAGCAGGCGCTAGAACCCCTGGTCACGGAATACATTCCCATCAACTACGCCAGTGCAAGCAACGAGATTCTGCCGCACGTGCGGGATATCCTCACCGAGGACCGCGGCAAGGTGTCGGTTGATGCGCGCAACAACCAGCTCATCATCACCGACGTGAGGGATAAAATTCAACAGGCCCGGCAAGTTATCGCTGAGATCGACAAAGTGACACCGCAGGTTGTCATCGAGGCGCGGATCGTCGAGGTTAGCACGGACTTTACAAGGGAGATCGGCACCCAGTGGGATATGTCCCGCGTGGATACGTCAAGCGCCTTTGGCGCATGGGATTATAACGTGTCCATGAACCACCCGGTGCCCGCCACCTCCGGGGTTTCCTTCAGTTTTGACGAACTTCCCGGCATCCCCGGGCAGACCATTTTGAATGCCCAGTTAAACGCCATGGAAGAGCAGGGGCAGGGTAAAATCATCTCTTCCCCGAAGATCGTCACCATGAACAACAAAACCGCCATGATCACGCAGGGTTTCGAGTTCCCTTACCGGGTCAGGGATGACGATGGGTTCACCGTGGAGTTCAAGGACATTGATCTGAAGCTCGAAGTAACCCCCCAGGTGACCCCGGACGATCGGATTACACTCAATATCCATATCACCAAGGACGATATCGACCGGATCCTGCCGACCGGCGAGCCTTCCCTGACCACCAATGAAGCTCTCACGGAGTTGCTCGTG
>PUOB01000022.1 GCA_003551985.1 Desulfobacteraceae bacterium
ATTGAAGACAGCGTCGTGGATGTTGTCGATAACGTGCCCAGCTGATCTCTGCGCTTCTGCCCCTGGCGGTACTCATGAGTTTTATCATGATGCGCTATGCCGGCGTGGAGGCAAACGTCGTGGCCCTTGCCGGCATCGCCATTTCCATCGGCACCGTGGTGGACATGGGCATCATCCTTACCGAAAACATACTTCGGCACATGGATGATGCGTGGCCGGAAGAAAGCCGCCTTGGCGTTGTTTACCGGGCGGTATCGGAAGTGTCCCCCGCCGTTATAACCGCCCTGACAACCACCATCGTGAGCTTCCTGCCCGTCTTCATGCTGGAAGCCCAGGAAGGCCGGATGTTCGGTCCGCTGGCATTTACCAAGACCTTTATCCTCATTGCGGCGCTTATCATTGTACTGACCATAATCCCCGCGTTCGCCCACTGGCTTTTCACGCAAAATATTGCCCGGATGCGCTGGCGCCTGTTCTGGAATTTCGTCCTTGTGGCCGGCGGCGCTTACGTGGCTCTTTTCTTCCTGGCCTGGGCCGGGTTTACGCTCATTTTCCTGGGCATCAGCAACCTTGCTGCCGCATGGTTCACGCGGTACAAGCCTTACGCATTGTATGTCAACAACGCCGTTATCATGCTTGGCGTGGCCTGGCTGCTGGCCGGAAACTGGCTTCCCCTGGGTCCTGAAAACCCCATAAGCGCCAGCCTGGTGTTCATCTTGCTGATCGTGGCCATCCTGTTTGCCCTGTTCAGGACATTCATGCATTACTACAGGCGGATCCTTGGGTGGGTAATACGGCACCGGAAAAAAAGCCTCGCCGTTCCCATCGTGTTATTTATTGCCGCAGCAACCGTATGGCAAGGCTATGACACGATGTTTCGGTTTATCTCCCGGACCACGGAAACCGCCGGCATCGACATCACGGAAACCCGCTTGTGGCAATCCATGGAAGCGCACTTCCCGGGCTTTCGAACGGAGTTCATGCCGACCCTGGACGAGGGCTCATTTCTGCTGATGCCGGCGACCATGCCGCATGCGGGCATTGAAGAAGCGCTGGAGATGATGCGGGACATGGACACGCGCATCGCATCCATACCCGAAGTGGAAACCGTGGTCGGAAAAATCGGCCGGGTTGAATCCGCCCTCGACCCGGCACCGCTTTCCATGTTCGAAAACGTCATCCTTTACAAGTCGGAATACAAATCCGACGAGCGGGGAAGGCGCATCCGCTTCAGGGTCGATGACCAGGGAAATTTTGTAAAAGATGAAAGCGGCGATTTCATCCCGGATCGCACGGGGCGCTATTACCGCCAGTGGCGGGATGAAATCTCTTCGACCGACGACATCTGGCATGAAATCTCGGCCGCGTCCGATTTGCCGGGCGTCACGTCCGCACCAAGGCTGCAGCCCATAGAAACGCGCCTTGTCATGCTGCAAACCGGCATGCGCGGCAACATGGGCGTACGGGTCAGCGGGCCGGACCTTGAGACCATCGATACATTTATCACCGGCCTGGCGGATCATATCCGCGCGGTTCCCAGCGTGCGCGGTCCGTCGGTGTTTGCCGACCGCGTGGTGGGCAAACCATACCTGGAAATTGATATCGACCGGGAAGCCATCGCCCGTCACGGGCTTACCATTGCCGACGTCCAGGATGTCATTTCGACCGCGATAGGCGGCAAAACCCAGACCATGACGGTTGAAAAGCGGGAACGCTACCCCGTGCGGGTGCGCTACCCACGGGAATACCGGGACTCGCCGGAAACCATGGCCCGGATACTGCTGCGCACGCCCGGTGGCGAGCGCATTCCGCTCGGACAGCTCGCCGATTTCAATTTTGAAACGGGTCCCATGAATATCCGCAGTGAAAACACCTTTCTCTCCGCCTACGTCACCTTTGACCACCTGGCGGGGGAAACGCCGGTGGAGGTGGTCGACGCAGTCCGGGCGCACTTGGACGATCAAATCGACCGGGGAAACCTGGTGATTCCCGACGGGGTCAGCTATGTGTTCGAAGGTGAATACAAGCATCACCTGCGGGCATCCGAGCGGCGTTCGATTGTCGTGCCGATCACCCTGCTCATTATCTTTTTGCTGATCTACTTCCAGTTCCGCTCGACGCCCGTGTCCCTGATCATTTTTTCCGGGATTGCCCTGGCATGGTCCGGCGGATTTCTGATGCTGTGGCTATACGGCCAGGAATGGTTCATGAACGTCGACATACGGGGAGTCAATGTCCGGGACCTTTTCCAGATGGGTCCGATCAACATGAGCGTTGCGGTCTGGGTGGGGTTTCTGGCACTTTTCGGCATATCTGTTGACAACGGCGTCGTGCAGGCGACCTACCTGAATCAACGATTTTTAAAGGACGCGCCCGACTCTACCGAAAAAATCAGGCAAACCGCAATCGAAGCGGGCATGCGAAGGGTGCGCCCCTGCCTGATGACGACCGCAACGACGCTTCTGGCGCTGATGCCCATTTTGACGTCGCCGGGCAAGGGCTCCGAAATCATGCTCCCCATGGCCGTGCCGATTTTCGGGGGGATGTTTGTCCAGATCCTGAACCTGCTTTTGGTGCCCACACTCTACGCCATGGTCATGGAAAGAAAAGCCGGTCGGCCTGAAAAACGGGACAACCGTCTGTAGTGCCAATGAACACGGAAGCAAGGAATCTATACATGATGAAAAGAACAAACCGCACGCACACACGAATAACTGCCGGACAAAGGCTGCTTTTCGCCGTATTTTTCGCCGCAGCCCTGACCATACTTTTGTTTCCGGCTCCCATGATTTTTGCAACGGCTTTTGCTGGCGATCCGGGTAACGCCACAGGCGTCAACAACGCCCTGCGACCACAGGAACTTTCCATTCTTGATGGCTACCTGGGCGAGGCCGCCCGAAACAACCCGGAGTTGAAACGCCTCGGCCACACCCACCAGGCGAGCATGGAAATGATCCCCCAGGCCGGGGCTCTGCCGGATCCGGAAATCAATATCGGTTATTTCATCAACCCGGATGATCCCGACACGTTTGCCGGCCGGTTTTCCGTGTCGGCCATGCAGATGTTCCCCTGGTACCGGACCCGCCAGACCCGGGAAGAAGCTCAGCGCTTCACGGCCGATGCGCAATTTTATGCCCTGCAAGACCGCAGGGCCGCCATCTTTTCCGATATCCAGAAGGCCTGGTTCGAATACACGGCAATCGCTCTGTCCATTGATGTCATCGAAGAAAACCGGGCGCTTGTCGCCGATTTGGAATCCGTCGTCCGGGTCCGCTACGAAACCGCACGTGCAAGTACGGCGGACCTGCTCCGGATCCAGATGGAAGACAGTCGGCTGAAAACCCGGATTGAAAATCTTAAAGACCAAAAAAACGCCGTCCGGGCCGGGTTCAATGAATTGCTGAACCGGGACGCGGAATCGGCAATCGAAACGCCGGATCGACTGCCCAGGCGGCGACTGCCCGGGTCGGATGAAGCGCTCGCAGACCTTGTCAGGCAGAACAATCCCGAACTCGACGAACTCGATGCACGAATATCCGCCGCGGACAAAAGAACCCGCCTGGCGCGCCTTGAGGGACGACCGACAATCGGGGTCGGCCTTGAAATCATGGGGCGCGATTTTACGGCCATGACCATGATGCCGGATATGAACGAGGGGTATGTCGGAATGGTGTCCATAAGCCTGCCGATCTACCGCGGCAGCTACGATGCAAAGGTGCGCCAGGCCCTGGAAGAAAAACAGGCCGCAAGCC
>PUOB01000215.1 GCA_003551985.1 Desulfobacteraceae bacterium
AGCACAAAAAAATCGCGCAGAAGATCGGCGCTGCGGACAAAGTGGTCGACAACCTCCACGAAGTGTGCGGGGAAACCGGCTGCGCGCATCCGCTTCTAATGATGGCCTCGGCCCTGGACGAGGCAACCCCCGGCGACCGGATCATTTTGGCCGGTTTCGGCCAAGGGTGCAACGCCATGTATTTCGAGGTCACCGAAGCGATCGAACGGGTCAAGGGGCGTGCGCCGTTTAAAACCGCCGAGGCGAACCGGGAAGTCATTGACAACTATTCCAAGTTCCTTGTTTTCCGAGATTTGATCACCCCGGATATGGGTATTCGGGCCGAGGCTGAAACCCAGACCGCCATGACCGTGCTGTACCGCAGGCGCCACATGATTTTAGGCCTTGTCGGCGGAAGATGCACGGCGTGCGGAACCCCGCAGTTTCCCAAATCGCAGGTTTGCGTCAACCCGGACTGCCTTGCCAAACACACCCAGGAAGACTACGAATATTCAGAAATCCCGGCCAGGGTAAAAACGTTTACCGGCGATCTGCTGGCCGTCTCCCTGGACCCGCCCCACATCTACGGCATGGTCCAGTTCGACGGCGGCGGGCGTTTCATGGCGGATTTTACCGACTGCAAGCTCGATGAAATCAAAGTCGGTCTGCCGGTTCGAATGGTGTTCCGGAAAAAAGCCCAGGACAACGAGCGGGGCTTTGTCAATTACTTCTGGAAAGCCGCGCCCGTTCCGGGAGCCGCCGATGAAATGGCAAAAATCCGTTTTGATGACCAGGTGGCCATTGTCACCGGCGCCGGCGGCGGTCTTGGCAAAGCGTATGCCCTGGAGCTGGCGAACCGCGGGGCCGCCGTGGTGGTCAACGACCTGGGGGCTGCCCGGGACGGCTCCGGAGACGCCTCCGCCACCCCGGCGCAGCAGGTGGTCGATGAGATCGTCGCCGCAGGCGGGCGGGCGGTCGCCAACTACGACAACGTGGCAACACGCGACGGGGGTGAAAATATTGTCAAAACGGCGGTTGAGACGTTTGGTACGGTGGACATCCTGATCAACAACGCCGGTATTTTGAGGGACAAGAGCTTCATCAAAATGGAACCGGAAAACTGGAACGCCGTTCTGGCCGTCCACCTGAACGGCGCCTATAACGTCACCCGCCCGGCTTTTGCCGTGATGCGGGAAAAGGGCTACGGCCGCATTCTCATGACCACCTCCGCCGCCGGTCTTTACGGCAACTTCGGCCAGACCAACTATTCGGCTGCAAAAATGGCCCTGGTGGGACTGGCCAATACGCTGAAGATCGAAGGAAAAAAATACAACATCAACGTCAACACCGTTGCGCCGCTGGCCGCTTCCCGGCTGACCGAGGACGTTATGCCGCCGGATATTTTTGAAACAATGAAACCGGAATATGTCGTTCCCATGGCACTCTACCTGTGCAGCGAAGACTGCGAGGAATCCGGAGAGATATTCAACGCGGGCATGGGATATTTTAATCGCGCCGCCATATTGACCGGCAAAGGCGCCTGGCTGGGCAAGGAAGGAGAACCCCCCGCGCCCGAAGACGTCGCCCGAAACTTTTCGGCCATCAATGACATGGCCGGGGCCAAAGAAATGGCGGACCTGAACGCCGCGATGATGGACATGATGACACCTCCGGAAACCGGTAAAAAAGACGAAAAAAGCCCGGAAGGCGAAGGCGGGATGTCCGTCGCCGAAATTTTCGGAAAAATGCCGGACGCCTTTGATCCACAAGCCGCAAAAGGGGTCAATGTCGTCTTCCAGTATTCGATTTCCGGTCCCGGCGGCGGTGACTGGGCGGTAAGCGTCGCCGACGGCACCTGCACCGTTACCCCGGGGGCTGCGGACAAACCGACATGCACGCTTAAAATCGCGGACAAGGATTTTGTCGACATGATATCCGGAAAACTCGACCCCATGACCGCTTATACATCCGGTAAGCTCAAAATCGAGGGGGATATCATGAAATCCCAGCTCATCGGCAAACTCTTCAAAATGAGATAAGGGATTCATTCAACCTATAACTTACAACCTACAACTTACAACTTACAACCGACCCGCCAGGAGGACAAAAATGGCTACAGGCATAAAGGACAAGGTGGCAATTATCGGCATGGGTTGCACCCGTTTTGGTGAGCGATGGGACGTCGGCGCGGAAGAGCTTATGCTTGAAGCATTCGAGGAATGCGTTGCCGACGCCGGCATCGAGCAGAATGACATCCAGGCGGCATGGCTTGGCACCTGCATGGACGAGGTGAACGTGGGCAAAACCGCCATGCCCATGGCAACCACGCTTCGCCTTCAAAAAATCCCGGTCACCCGTGTGGAAAACTACTGCGCCACCGGCACGGAAGCGTTTCGGGGCGCATGCTACGCCGTGGCTTCCGGCGCCTATGACATCTGCCTCGCCCTGGGCGTTGAAAAACTCAAAGACACGGGATACGGCGGGCTGCCGGGCGGCGGCTCCAACACGGGGTCGCTTTTGTGGCAATGGTGGCCAAACCTTACGGCACCCGGCTCCTTTGCCCAGCTTGCATCGGCATATGCCGCAAAATACAAGATCAAGGATGACGACCTCAAGCGGGCCATGGCCCATGTCTCCGCCAAAAGCCATGACAATGGATCGTTGAACCCCAAGGCCCACCTTCGCAAAAAAGTCAGCATCGACCAGGTCATGGCCTCGCCCATCATCGCCCATCCGCTGGGGCTGTTCGACTGCTGCGGGGTCAGCGACGGTTCCGCCTGCGCCATTGTGACCACCCCGGAAATCGCAAAGAAAATGGGAAAAACGGACTTTGTATCGGTCAAGGCCTTGCAGCTTGCACTCTCAAGCGGCGAGGAAGCCGCTTTCGACAGCTGGGACGGCGACCATTTCGTGACCACCTCCAAGTGCAGCATCGAGGCGTACAAGGAAGCCGGCGTTGATAACCCGAGGGAAGAAATTTCCATGATGGAGCTCCACGACTGCTTTTCCATAACCGAACTGGTCACCTATGAGGACCTCCACATATCCGAACGCGGCAGGGCCATAAACGATATAAACGACGGTTTCTACGACCGGGACGGCCAGGTCCCCGCCCAGCTGGACGGGGGGCTCAAGTGCTTCGGGCATCCCATCGGGGCGTCGGGTCTGAGAATGCTCTACGAGATGTACCTGCAGCTCCACGGCCGGGCTGACGAACGCCAGATCGAAAACCCGAAACTTGGAATGACCCACAACCTCGGCGGCTTTCCTTTCCAGAATATCTGCAGCATCGGCATTATCGGAAAATATGGCCAATAAGGATACGCGACGGGGGTCCTGAGAAGACAATCAGGGCCCCAGGTCGCCAAACCAATCTTTACGAAGTCGTCACCCTTTCGCACGAATTTATTTTTCGCTTCCAAGGTTCACACCCAACACGACCATTCAAAAACTTCCATTTGCAGCTTCTACAAAAAGCTGGTATTGTTTCCAAGTTTATCAGTGAACGGCGTTTATCATGACGTCAGGCCAAGTGGCCAGCGTCTACGCCTTCTGCGGGAAAAGCCCGGAGCAATGCGGCATGAATCAATTAACAGCAAAGGTTAATTCCATGGCGGACAAAATTTCTGAAGTTACGGATCATGTTTCTGCAAATGACGGAACCCAACTGTTTTTTCGGCATCATCGCGTTGAAAACGAAAAGGCCGGAATACTCATTGTTCACGGCATTGGCGAACACAGCGGACGGTACAGGCGACTG
>PUOB01000137.1 GCA_003551985.1 Desulfobacteraceae bacterium
CCGTGCCCGGCAGGTGTCGAGTACGCGGTCCACAAGGGCCATTTCCGCAGCGGTTGGCGCGGCAAATCGTCCCAGGTGGGGGTAGCGCCCCATGGTCACCACTTCTCTTGCGGTATAGGGAAAATTAAGCGACAGCGACTGGGGGACGAGCGCGATCTGCCGCGCCAGGCGTTTTTTGCTGTAGGAATCCAGCGGGCGGCCGTCGTATGACAGGGTTCCTGCGGAGGGCTTTTTGTGTGCGCACAAAAGGTCCAGCAGGGTGCTTTTGCCGCAGCCGTTGGGACCGATAATGCCGTAAAAACAGCCCGGCGCGAAGGAGACGGAAACGTCGGCCACGGCGAAGGGCCCGTCTTTTTTATCCCCGTAGCTGTATGAAATTCGGTCTGCGTCAAGCATCATCGTCATCCTGTTCTTATTGGGTTGCTATCCGGCCACCATCTGGCTCATCTGGCGTTTTCGAAAAATGTAGCAGAAAAACGGCCCGCCGATCAGCGCGGTGAGCACGCCGATGGGGAGTTCTTCCGGCAGAACCGCCCGGGTCAGGGTGTCCGCGGCAAGCAGAAGAATGCCGCCGGTGAGCATGGACAACGGGATCAGCCGGCTGTTGTCCGGCCCGGAGACGCTCCGGACCAGGTGGGGAATCAGCAGCCCCACGAACCCGATGATCCCCGTGATGGATACGCATATGGCCGCCATGAGGCTGGCGCAGACCAGCAGCACGGGCGACAGTTTCCGCACGTCCACCCCCAGCGATGTGGCGGTGCGTGTTCCCAGGGACATCAGGTTGAGGTCCCGGGAGAAAAAAACGCACACCGCCGTGCCAAGCACCATTACGGTCGCGGTAAAGCCGGCATCGGCCCAGGTGCGTGCGGAAAGGCTTCCCATGAGCCAGAATATGAGCACCGAGACCCGTTCGTCCGCGGCGTACTTGAAAAAGCTGATGCCCGCGGACAGGATCGCCGCCACGATAATACCCGACAGGATCAGGTTGTTGGAGGAAAACCCGCCTGCCGATGAAGCCAGGTACATGACGATCATCAGGGTGGCCGCAGCCCCGGCAAACGCGAACAAAGGCACCGAAAAGACGCCGAACATGGTGATGTTGAGCAGCAGTGCGGCGCATGCGCCGAATGCCGCGCCGGATGAAACGCCCAGGGTGTAGGGGTCTGCAAGGGGATTCAGCAGGATTCCCTGGAAGACCGCCCCGGCCACGGCCAAAGATCCCCCTACGGTGACGGCCGTAAGAATGCGCGGCATCCGTACCTCCAGCACCACGGCCCGGGCTGCGGGCTCGATGCCGGCGGCCATGGCTTCGTTTCCGGAGGCGGCGGACAGGACGATCTGGACAATCTCCCGATAGCCCACTGTTATGTATCCCATGCCGGCCGCCGCCGCCATGGTCGCCAGGAGCACGGCGGCGAGCACTGCGACCTGGGGCCATAAGGCCCGGTGGCGCAGGGACTGGAGAAACGAAAGCCTCGTTGCGGCGTTGTCGGGTTTTTGGATCAATGTGATTTGGCCTGTTAATAAAATAATCGGTTAATTTCTGAAGGCGGGGGTGGCATTACCCTCAGCAACCGTGAGAACTTGGGATATCTCTATGGCTCGTTCCGCATCATCCTGGAAACTCGCCCCGCCTGCCGGCGGGACTCAAACAATCCAGGATGATTTGCTTCACTTCGCCATGAGATATCACCAAGCCCTCCCGATGTTGCTGCGGGCAATACCACTCCCGCCTTCGGAAATTATTCCTTTTGATAAGTTCAATAACGTTTGCATCCGTTTCGATAACCCGCATTTTGATGGCGTCGTAAAGAGTTCCGTCCGGGTCATAGGATGTGCTGACGAAGGAAGCGCATCAAAATGACTTTACAGGCGTGGTGCGCCGTGTCCAAACGGATCAATTTTAACCCGGCGCCACCCGGGAGAAATTGTCCTTGTTAAAACAGCGCTTTGCCGGATTCATCAAAACCCGGATAGCGCATCCTCAAGATGCTGTATCCAGATTTCTACATATGCATCGTATTCGGCGACTCCCTTGTTTACGGTTTCGACAGCGATGCCGGCTTCGGTGAATACGGATTGCCATGAATCCGCATCTTCACCGAACATGTCGTTTTGTACGTGGTCGCCGGCAACGGACATAAACGGCATGAGCCATACTTTTTGAATATCGTTTTCCCGGAGGCGGGCAAGAATGTCGTCCATGTCCGGAAAGCCGGAAATCGTGCCGATGAAAATGTTTTCGTCCGTGAGCTGGAGCTGCCACATGAGGGCTGCGTATGATGCGTTTGCCGGGTGGCCGGATCCGTGCCCCACAAGAACGACCGCCTCGTCGGTTTTTCTTTCATCCGGGATCGATGCATTGACCGCCTCGACGGTTTGGTCCAGGGCCGCCTGGCCGGCCAGAAGCGGCATGCCCACGCGTATATGGGAAATCCCCTTACCAATGGATTCATATGCCCGGGCAGCCGACACCAGGTAGTGGTATTCATGCCCCGGGATCATGTGCAGGGACTGAACCGCCACGTGGGAAAACCCCTCGTCGGCCATTTTCGCCAGGGCCTGCTCCGGGGAATCGAGCGCCTCCCCCTTTTCCTGCATGATGCTGCGGACCATCCGCGAGGTATATGCCCAGCGGACTTCCGTGTCCGGAAAAGCCGCCCGGACGCTTTTATCGATGTTGTCAAAGGCTTTCCGGGCCTGCGGGTAGCTCGAACCGAAGGTGACCAAAAGGATTCCGGTCTTGTCTGTCGGTTCTTCGTGATGCGGGCATGCGGAAGAAAAAGGCGCCCAAAGGGCGAAAATCAATAGCGAAATCAATAGTACGCGCATGGGGTGTGTCATGTCGTTTTTCCTTTCTGTAAAATCAAATAAAAAAAGCCCCCTATAAACCATGATTGGTTCATAGAGGGCTGCACCCAGTTTTCTTGGCCCTTATTATATGTCTCGTTACAACCGGCGTTTCCACGCGCGCGGTCATATCATATGCTCAAGGCAGGTCTTCTGGCTCTCGGATCATCCTAGTTTCCGCGCCTTCCCACCGGGTTTTCCCCGGCAGTGACTTTCTTGCGGATTTCGTCCCCGATTACAGCGGCGGGACCGCTCCCGATTTGCACGGGATTCCCTTCACAAACGGCCGTTTGAATATCAGCCGGTTTGGCGTCCAAACGGACACCTTGAACAGTATGGGTTTCTTATCCGGGTTCGCTGCGTTTGTCAAGTCCCTCGTTGAGCGATTCGCAAGTATCGTGAAGATGTCTCTGCGTATCCATGATGCGCTTCCTTCGTCAGCGCATCCTATGTCTCTGCGCCATAGGGCCCGGCGCCAACCGGGGGAAATTGTCCTTTTTCCAATTGTCAGACAGGCAGACAGACAAGGGGTTATTGCGTTGGCGTGTGTAGTAAAAAACGCTTGACTTTTTGTCGTTTTGAATGCATCTCAAAAAATGAGAGGTATTCATATTGCTGGAAGTATTTACGCTATAGTACGCTATAACCGGACGGGCTTTTGTAATCTATAAATGGAAAAGAAAGGGTGGCCATGTATACGGATTTGCGCGGCAAAACCGCGATCATCACCGGCGCTGGCAAGAAAACCGGCATCGGGTATGCCATCGCTGTAAAGCTGGCATCCTGCGGGGCGAACATCGTGATTGCCGATATCGGAATGGCGCAGGCGGAAGAAGGGCAGGTGAGCACGGCTACGTCCGACGAGATGA
>PUOB01000109.1 GCA_003551985.1 Desulfobacteraceae bacterium
ACGACACTTGTCGGCGGAAAAGCCCGCAATCTCGCTTTTATACAATCCAGGGATTTTCCCGTGCCGGACGGATTCTGCGTCACCACCCGCGCCTTTAACGCGGTATTATCCGCCAACACCCTCCGTCCGCGGATCAATGACATTCTGAGCCGGATCTGCCTGGATTCAACAGAATCCATAGAGGAAAAATGCCGCGATATTCGCCGGATGCTTCTGGAAGCGGTGATTCCCGATGACATCCGAAAAGAGCTGGAGGGTCGGCTTGAAGGGTTTTCCGGAAAAAAGCTGGCCGTTCGCTCGAGTGCGGTGGGCGAGGACGGGGAACTGAGCTTTGCCGGGCAATACAAAAGCCTGCTGCATGTCGATCCGGAAGATTTTTTCGATGCATACCGGCAGATCCTGGCCGGGAAATATACCCCCCGGGCGACAGCCTACCGGATTCAAGCGGGCCTTCCCGACGAGTTGATTCCCATGGCCGTTTTGGCGCTGGAAATGATCGACGGCCGGGAAAGCGGCGTGGTCTACTCGTCAGGAATCGGCAATCCGGAGGAAACCGGCATCTATGTCGTCTCCGGCACCGGCGAAAAGCTGGTCGGCGGCGAGGTGAAGGCAAAAGAATATTTTATCGGTAAAACAGAAGATGCAGAATTTCCCGCCGACAGTCCGTCGTATATGAAAACCCTTCGCCGCCATGCCCTTGAACTGGAAAAGCTGTTCGGAAAACCGCAGGATATCGAGTGGGTCGCGGACGTAAACGACCGGCTGCTGCTGCTCCAGACCAGATCGCTGCAGTCGGTTTCCCCGGATCCGGAAGCACCGGAAATCGATCTGCCGGTTCTGGCTAAAGGCGAGTGGGCCAGCCCCGGCCGGGCCGGCGGAGAGATCTTTATCCTGAAATCCAAAGCAGCGGTATCGGAAATCCCTTCGGGAAGCATCGTGGTGTGCGATGGGCTTTACCCGGAGCTTGCGGCGGCCGCCGGGAGGCTGGGCGGCGTGATTGCAGCAGAAGGAAGTGCGGCCAGCCATTTTGCTACCATCGCCAGGGAAAGCGGCGTGCCGGTCGTCATCAACGTGCCCGAAGCGACGGCGCTTTTTGAAAGCGGGCAAATGGTAACCATCGACGGGCACCGGGGCCAAATCCACGACGGAAAAGCAAAACCTTCCGAACTGCATTTGGCCGGCAGGAAAACCTGGCTTTCAGAAAAGATGAAAGAGATCCTGAAACCGGTGGCCCGTCTGAATCTCACGGATGCGGCATCGGCGGATTTTGTGCCGGCAAACTGCCGGTCCATGCACGACCTGATCCGCTTTTCCCATGAAATGGGCGTTCGGGAGATGTTTGCCCTGGCCGACCGACGGGGAAGAGGCCTATACCAGTCCAAAGTGCTGGAACTGGAAATCCCGCTTTCCTTCCGGGTCCTGAACCTGGAGGGGGGATTGACGGAAAAAGGGGACACTCTGAAACGGGTTTTTCTGAAGCATGTCGCCTGCAAGCCGTTTCTGGCCATGTTTGCCGGCCTGGCCCATGAAAACATCGAATGGGACCCGGACACAATACACTTCGACTGGGAGGAATTCGACAAGATGAGCGCCGGGATTTTCAATCCCACCGACTCTCCGCTGCTGAGCAGCTACGGCCTTCTGGCCCGCGACTACATGCACGCGATGATCCGGTTCGGATACCACTTTGCCGTTGTCGATGCACTGCTCGTCAGCCAGGCCGAACAGAACTACATCCAGTTCAGCTTCAAGGGGGGCGGTGCTTCGGAGTCCGGGAAAACCATGCGCCTTGAAACCATCCGAATCGTACTCGAAAAATACGGTTTTACCATATCGGTGCGGGGTGATATGCTCAATGCGGAATACAGGCGACAGAATCTTGAAAACACGGAAAAGCGCCTTGCGGTCATCGGATACATTCTCGGCAGGACGCGGCTAATGGACATGCACATGGATGAGAAAAATATTACGTCTTTCGCCGAGGCTTTCTCAGGAGAAATCGATGCTGTTTTCATGGTTTAAAAAATCCGGCGAAGACGACTGTGTCAGCTGGGTCACGCCGGGGCTGGCCGTGGGGCATGCCCCCATGTCCTGGGATCATCTCGATCGGCTGAAGGCGTTGGGCATCGACGCCATCGTCAATCTGTGCGCAGAGTTCCCGGATCTGCCGGAAATCGAAAGATCGGCGGGGTTCGACGTCTACTACCTGCCCATCGAGGACGAGGAAGTCCCGGAAATGAAAACCATGGACGACGCCCTGGAATGGATCGACGAAGCCATCTACCTGGGCAAGAAGGTCCTGGTCCACTGCCGCCACGGCATCGGCCGCACCGGCACCATCGTTTCAGCCTACCTCCTGCGCAAGGGTCTTTCCGGCCGGGAGGCGAAAAAAAAGCTCAAAAAGCTTCGTTCCCGACCGGCAAGCTACTGCCAGTGGCAGCTTCTGCGAAAGTACGGCCGCGACCAGTGCCCGCTCACCACCCGGGAGCCGAGCCTGGAACAAAAAAACGTCGTCGATCTCAACCCGTTTTTCGACGACCTGGAAAGCCTCTTCGGGTGGGTGGACGAAAGCTTTGCCGACACGGGCGGCCGGTGCGGGAAAGACCACACGGAATGCTGTAAAGCCGCTGTTTCCGTGAGCTTCGTGGAGGCGGTCTACATCACCCAGAAAATCAACACCATGCTGACCAATGAAAGGCGGCGGGAACTGATCGGGCGGGCATCCGAAGTCCTGTCCACGCGGAAGGCCGCCGGCAGGGGTGCCGTTGTCAGGAGCGACCATCTGATCTGCCCCTTCATCCGAAACGATACGTGCTCCTTTTACGAGCAGCGCCCCCTGGCGTGCAGGCTTTGGGATCACAAAAAATTTTCCGCCGGCGACAGGAAAACAATCGATCGGGATATCCGGAGCCTGTCAGGCGATCTTTTTCTTGCATTCACCGGAACGTTTCTGAAAAAGGACCTTTTTTTCGACCTCAACGCGGTGATTTCCGGGAAATATGTCCATGCCTTCTTTCATGCCCTGGCACAGGAAAAGGAAGTGGCAGAATAATGTACCCAGGCGGATCTCATATGTCCCTGTGATATAACTGCAGCGCCTTTACCTCCGGCTGGCCGTCGCGGCGCGCCTGGATACCCTTGGCAGTCGCCACCGCCGCGGCGATGGTGGTGATATAAGGGACTTTGAAGCGGATTGCGGTCTTGCGGATGTAGGAATCGTCTTCCTGGCTGTCTTTCCCGCTGGGTGTGTTGATGACCAGATGAACCAACCGGTTCTTGATGGCATCCACGATATCGGGCCGGCCGTGCCCGAGCTTCTTAAGCGCCTCCGATTCGATGCCGTGTTTTTCCAGAAAGACTCGGGTGCCGTTGGTTGAATAAATTTTAAAACCCAACTCGGCAAAAAGCCTGGCCGGCTGCAAAACGGCTGTTTTATCCCTGTCGGCGACCGTTATCAGGACGCTCCCCTCGATGGGCAGGGCCGTCTGGGTGGCCTCCTGGGCCTTGTAAAAGGCCATGCCGAAAGAATCCGCAAGCCCCAGGACCTCTCCTGTGGAACGCATCTCGGGCCCCAACAGGGGATCGACCTCGGGAAACATGTTAAAGGGAAACACGGCTTCCTTGACCCCGTAATGGGGGATCATTTTCCGCTCGAGCCCGAAATCGGACAGTTTGGCCCCCAGCATGATCCTTGTGGCGATCCGCGCCATGGCAAA
>PUOB01000284.1 GCA_003551985.1 Desulfobacteraceae bacterium
GGCCTGATGCAAAAAATCCTGGCCAAACACGGCAAGGAAGCGGACCCGGAGGTGTTTGACCGCGTGTTCAACCTCACCGGCTTTGAGCCGCGCGTATTTTCGGGCAGCATTGAAAAACTCGTGCAATTTGCCGGCGGATCCCCCCGCATCCGGGCCGCGGACGCGGCCGCCGTCCTTGACAAAACCCGCGAGGACCCGGTTTATGATTTCACCGGGGCCATTTTTGAAAAAAACGCGTCCAAAGCCCTCTACTACCTGTCCACCCTCATGGCCGCCGGGTTTCACCCGGTTCAGCTCCTGACCGCGATCAACAGCCAACTGCGCAAGCTCCTCATGGTCAAATTCTTCACGGAAAGCCCGCAGGGGAACACCTGGCAGCCGGGGATGCGGTTTGATTCGTTCAAAAAACAGGTCATGCCGGCAGTGGTGCACTATGACCAGGCGCTTGCCGCGAAGGCCGCAAAAGACATCGCCGAGCGCGACGAAAACGAAGGCGCTGCGCCCGGCAAACCCAAAATGTCAACCGACCTGGCCATCGTTAAAAACCCCAACAACCCGTACCCCGTATACCAGATGTTCCTGCAGGCCGACCGGTTTTCCGCCCGCCGCCTGAAAGATCTAACAGTTGCATTGGGCGACGCGGATGTCCGCCTCAAGACCTCCGCCGGCACCCCAAGGGCTGTGCTGGAATCTTTGGTATTGAATATATGCAGGACCGATAAACAGCAGCCGGAATAACCATGCCCCGCAAACATCCACCTGAAAATGAATCCCCGGGCAAACCCGCGGTGGTTCCGGGCTCCATAAGCGACTATATCACCTCCCTGATGTCCTCCCGCCGCCCCGGGGACCAGGTGGTCTACCACACGGTGCTTGATAAAATCCCGGCGGTCTATGAAAAACCGGGTTATGACCCCATTCTTGAAGCCCTTGGGATCAAGGCCCTCTACAGCCACCAGCACGAGGCGATCGCCAGGATCCGGGACAACAACCACGTGGTGGTGGCCACGCCGACCGCCAGCGGCAAGACGCTGATCTACAACCTGCCGGTGATGGAAGCCGTCGCCGCCGACCCGGAAACCCGCGCGCTGTACCTGTTCCCCTTAAAGGCGCTCGCCCAGGACCAGCTCCGCAATTTCAACGACGCCGCAGCCGCATGTCCCGGCCACAAGCCCCGGGCAGCCATCTACGACGGCGACACCACCGCGTGGCACCGGAAAAAAATACGGGAAAACCCGCCCAACGTGGTGATGACCAACCCGGAAATGATCCACCTGGGGTTTCTCCCCCACCACGAAAAATGGGCCGGCTTCTTCTCGAACCTGAAATATGTGGTGATCGACGAGGTCCATGTCTACCGCGGGGTGCTGGGGTCGCACATGGCCCAGGTGCTGCGCCGGCTTCGGCGGATATGCGCGCACTACGGGGCAAACCCCGTATTCATATTCTGTTCGGCCACCATTGCCAACCCCGGCGAACTGGCTGCTTCGCTGAGCGGGCTTGACGTTGCGTGCGTCGAAAAAACGGGCGCCCCGGAAGGCCGGCGCCACCTGGTATTCATCAATCCCCTGGAAAGCGCCGCCCGTACCGCCATCCTCCTGCTCAAGGCCGCGCTCGCCCGGGAGCTTCGCACCATTGTCTATTCCCAGTCCCGGAAGATGACCGAGCTGATCGCCATGTGGGCGTCCGATAAA
Organism: Desulfobacteraceae bacterium; assembly: GCA_003551985.1. The sequence goes on from PUOB01000284.1 coordinate 1,695, forward strand.
AACGGGCCGTACGCCGGCCGGATCAGCGCCTACCGGGCGGGGTTCCTGCCGGAGGAGCGGCGAATGGTGGAAAACCAGTTGAGCTCTGGCGAGCTTCTGGCGGTGATTTCAACCTCCGCCCTGGAATTGGGGATCGATATCGGCAGCCTGGATTTGTGCATCCTCGTGGGGTATCCCGGCACGGTCATGGCCACGCGCCAGCGCGGCGGACGGGTGGGCAGAAGCGGCAAGGAGTCCGCCGTGGTCCTGGTGGGCGGGGAAGACGCCCTGGACCAGTACATCCTGCGCCATGCCGCGGATTTTATCACCCGCGACCCGGAATCCGCCGTGGCCAACCCGGACAACCCGGAAATACTCGCCAGGCACCTGGTATGCGCGGCTGCCGAACACCCGCTGCACCTGGACGAGCCGTTTTATAACCGCCCCGCGCTGCACGGCTGCATAAAACATCTTGAAGCCTCGGCAAAGCTGCTTAAAAGCGCCGACGGCAGCACTTTTTTTGCGGCGGAAAAGTCCCCCCAGCGGAAAATCGACCTCCGGGGGTCGGGGAGTCGGCTGACCATCGTCGATTCCGTCTCCAATGAAAACCTGGGCGACATCGACGGGTTCAGGGCGTTTCGGGAAACCCACCCCGGCGCCGTCTACCTGCACCACGGGATGACCTGCCTCGTTGACCGGCTGGACCTGGAAGGCGGCACCGTCACCGTCACCCCGGCCAACCCCAACTATTACACCCGCACACGGAGCCACAAACAAACGGAAATCCTGGAGGTCTACAGCGAAAAAAGCCTCGGCGCCACCCGCGTCAGCGTCGGGCGGCTCAAGGTGACCGACCAGGTGACCGGGTATGAAAAATGGCAGATCAGAAACCACAAGCGGATCAATATCCTGCCGCTGGACCTGCCCCCGCAGATATTCGAGACCGAGGGCCTCTGGATCCAAGTCCCCGAAAGCGTGCAGCAGGCCGCGGAAAAGGCCCAGGTGCATTTCATGGGGGGGATCCACGCACTGGAGCACGGGGCCATCGGGCTTTGCCCGCTGTTTGTCCTTTGCGACCGAAACGACCTCGGCGGCATCGCCATCACCTACCATGTTCAGGTGCAAAGCGCCGCGGTGTTTATCTATGACGCCTTTCCCGGGGGGATCGGGCTGTGCCGGGGGGCTTTTGACCACCTGGACAAACTCCTTGAAGAAACCCGCAAAACCATCGCCGCATGCGAATGCGAATCCGGGTGCCCCGTGTGCGTCCATTCTCCCCGGTGCGGCTCCGGCAACCGCCCCATTGACAAGTTTTCAGCGCTGTTCATCCTGGAGCGGCTCTTGCAGAAACCGGCAAACGGGGTATGCGAGCCGGCGCCGCCGTTCCGACAAATATCCGTCCAGCCGTCGCCCCAGCCATCGCCCCAGCCATCGGGCAACCCCCCCGGCAAAACGTATGCCACCGGCGTGGCACACTACGGCGTGCTCGACATTGAAACCCGGCGTTCGGCCGACGAGGTCGGCGGGTGGGGCAGGGCGCACCAAATGGGGATAAGCTGCGCGGTGTTGTATGATGCCGCAGCCGACCGGGATTTCACCTATTACCAGGACAATGCCCGAGAGCTGGTGGAACACCTGGCATCCCTCGACCTTGTCGTCGGGTTTAATGTCAAGCGGTTTGACTACACGGTGATCAGCGGCCATGTCAATTACCCCTTCAAAAGCCTGCCCACCTTGGACATCCTTGAAGTAGTGCACAGCCACCTGGGATACCGCCTGTCCCTGGACCACCTCGCCCGCGTCACCCTCGGCAGAAACAAGTCCGCCAACGGCCTTGCCGCCCTCAAATGGTGGAAAGAAGGGAAAATCGACAAAATCGTGGCCTACTGCCGGGAAGACGTGGCCATTACAAATGAGATCTACCGCTTCGGCCGGGAAAACCAATACCTGTTGTTTGAAAACAAGGCCGGCCATACCGTCCGTATTCCGGTGGCATGGTAAGGCCGCGCTACAAAAAAACAAAAAATCTTGCAGCGAC
>PUOB01000391.1 GCA_003551985.1 Desulfobacteraceae bacterium
CACCTGTTCCTGAACGGCATCGGCCCCGGGGATGTTTCGGGTACGATCCCGACATTGACGTTTGTCATGTTCCAGATGACCTTCGCCGGGATCACGGTGGCGATTGTGCTCGGCGCGGCGGTCGATCGCATGAAGTTTTCATCCTGGATCGTTTTTACGGTGCTCTGGCTGACCTTGGTTTACAGCCCCATGTGTCATTGGGTATGGGGCGGCGGATGGATAGAGGAGATGGGGGCCCTTGATTTTGCGGGCGGCAACGTCGTTCATATCAATGCGGGCGTGGCGGGTCTGGTGCTGGCCCTGGTGCTGGGGAAACGGACGGGATACGGCAAGGATGCGATGTTTCCGTCGTCCGTAGCCCTGACCGCCCTTGGGGCGGCAATGCTCTGGTTCGGCTGGTTCGGGTTCAACGCGGGGAGCCAGCTGGCTGCCGACGGTGTTGCCGCGTCGGCGTTCATGGTAACCAATACGTCGGCCGCCATGGGGGCCCTGGCCTGGATGTTCGCGGAGTGGTTCGTCGATAAGAAGCCGAGCCTGCTGGGTCTGGCTTCGGGCGCCGTGGCGGGGCTCGTCGGCATCACCCCGGCGGCCGGGTTCGTGGGGCTGCCGGCGGCACTGGCCATCGGGCTGGTGGCGGGCGTGCTCGGATATGTCAGCGTCGCCAAGCTGAAGCATCGGCTGGGATACGACGACTCCCTCGACGCTTTTGGCGTCCACGGGATTTGCGGAATGTGGGGCGCCCTGGCAACGGGCCTGTTCGCCAATCCGGCCATAACCGAAGGCGCGGTGGGCCTTTTCTACGGCAACCCCTCCCAGGTTTGGATCCAGTTTCTTTCGATCGTGGGCACCATTGTGTTCGTTGTGGTCGCAACCCTCGTCGTGATCGGCGTCACCAGCCTCCTGACGGGCGGCTTGCGCGTTGATCCGGAAACGGAAAGACAGGGTCTGGACAGCACCATCCACGGTGAAAGGGGCTTTGAGTTCAGCCCATAAAACATACGGTCAGGGTCTGAAGCAATACCGGCGCGTAAAAAACACATATAAACAGGAGGCAGATCATGAAAAAAGTGGAAGCCATCATCAAGCCCTTCAAGCTCGATGATGTTCGCCAGGCACTGAGCGATATGGGGATCCAGGGGATGACGATCACCGAGGTCAAGGGCTACGGCCGGCAGAAAGGGCACAAGGAGATTTATCGGGGGGCGGAATACCTGGTCGATTTCATGCCCAAGGTCAAGCTTGAAATCGTGGTGCCGACCGAGCTTGTGGAAAAGGTTATCGAAACGGTAAGGAATGCCGCCAATACCGGCAAGATCGGCGACGGCAAGATTTTCGTCATGTCCCTTGAGCAGATTATCCGGGTCAGGACCGGTGAACGCGACAAAGATGCCATTTAGAATTTATGGCAAACGTGGTAAGGAAAACATTTAATCAAAAAATACCCTATCCAAATTAAGGAGGATAACAATGACACAGCCAAGAGATGTACTTGAAATGATCAGCCAGAACAACGTGCGGGTGGTGGATATCCGTTTCATGGACTTCCCCGGCGTCTGGCAGCACTTTACGATACCGGTCAGCGAAATCGATGAGTCCTCGTTTGAAGACGGCTTCGGTTTCGACGGATCCAGCCTCCGGGGCTGGCAGCCCATCAACGCCAGCGACATGCTGGTGGTGCCCGATTCGTTGACGGCCAAGATGGACCCGTTCTACGAGGAGCCGACGCTCGTGATGATCGGCAACATTGTCGATCCTATCACGCGGGAACCGTACTCCCGGGATCCGCGCCATATCGCGCAGAAGGCGGAGGCCTATCTCAAGCAGACCGGCATTGGGGATACGGTTTACATCGGTCCGGAACCGGAGTTTTTCATCTTCGACGACATCCGCTTCCACTCATCGCGCCATGAATCGTTCTACTCGATCGATTCGGAAGAGGGCGTCTGGAACAGCGGCCGCGACGAAAGCCCGAACCTGGGGTACAAGCCCCGCCACAAGGAAGGCTACTTCCCGGTGCCGCCCATGGACAAGTTCCAGGACATGAGAACGGAGATGATGCTGACCCTGGAAGACCTGGGCATTCCGGTCGAATGCCAGCACCACGAAGTGGCATCCGGCGGCCAGGGGGAAATCGACATGCGCTTCAAGCCTCTGCGGGAAATGGGGGACCAGATGGTCTGGTTCAAGTATGTTTTGAAAAACGTGGCCCAGTTTCATGGCCGAACCGTGACCTTCATGCCGAAGCCGCTTTTCGAGGACAACGGCTCCGGCATGCATACCCATGTCAGCATCTGGAAAGACGGCAACCCGTTGTTTGCCGGTGAAAAATACGCCGGCCTGTCACAGGAGGCGCTTTATGCGATCGGCGGCATCCTCAGGCACTGCGGGGCGCTGTGCGCCATTACGAACCCGACCACCAATTCCTATAAACGGCTGGTGCCGGGGTTCGAAGCCCCCATCAACCTGGCCTACTCAAGCCGAAACAGGAGTGCGGCGGTCCGCGTTCCCATGTATTCGACCTCTCCGAAGGCCAAGCGGATCGAGTTCAGGACGCCGGATCCGTCCTGCAACGGATACCTGGCGTTTTCCGCCATCATGATGGCCATTTTAGACGGCATTGAAAACAAGATTGATCCGGGCGACCCCCTGGATAAAAATATCTATGATCTGCCCCCGGAAGAGCTGGCCCAGATCGATTCGGCCCCGGCTTCCCTTGACGAGGCGCTGGCCGCCCTGGAAAAGGACCACGAGTTTCTGCTCAAGGGCGATGTGTTTACCAAAGACGTGATCGAGCGCTGGATCGATTACAAAATGGAAAACGAGGTCAACGCGATCCGGCTCAGGCCGCATCCGCATGAGTTTTTTATGTATTATGATATTTGATACACTCGTAAAAAGTCACAAGATAAGTGACAGATGGCTAAGTTAAAAGTTCCATATACAAGGCGCAGCAATTTTTCATACGCGAAGGCATACATGTAGTATGTTGAGCGGATGAAAAATTGCTGCAACGCAGTAGATGGGACTTTTAACGACGCCATCATATTTGATTCTCCTGGTGCAAAATGCTATAAAAGAGGCGGGTCCATTCCGGGTCCGCCTTTTTTATGGTTTCTGCCGTTGGAAACCCATCAACCGCAAACCAAATCGGGCAAATGCGATGCAAACAAACGCGGTGATTGATTATATTGTGGATTGGTTGGCGGATTATTGCGAAGCGGCCCACCTGAACGGTTTTGTCACCGGCGTCTCCGGCGGCGTGGATTCGGCCGTGACATCGACCCTTTGCGCAAAAACCGGGAAGCCCACATGGGTCCTGAGCATGCCGGTTTACCAGGCGCCGGACCAGGTCTCCCTTGCGAATCGTCATATTGAATGGCTTATGGACCGCTATCCGGCCGTTCAAAAAGAAATCGTGGATCTTTCCCCGGCACTCGATGCCTTTTGTCAGGCATTGCCCGAAGAGATACAAGACGACCTTGTGCTGGCCAATACCCGCTCCCGGATCCGCATGGTTGCTTTATACGCGTTTGCCGGGCATCACGGGCTTCTGGTGGCGGGAACCGGAAACAAGGTAGAGGATTTCGGTGTCGGTTTTTTCACCAAGTACGGCGATGGCGGGGTCGATATCGCGCCCATTGCCGATCTGATGAAGTCCGAGGTTAGAATGATCGCACGCCAAATGGATATACTTCCGGAAATCGTCGAGG
>PUOB01000232.1 GCA_003551985.1 Desulfobacteraceae bacterium
CCCATTTTTAACGGCCGTAGGATGGCATCAAGCCTTCTGCTCCGCCATCGGAATGGACAGAACGGGAATCGGGCTGCGCCGCAGAACGCCCCGGGCGGTTGATCCCATAATGGCGTCGGTCAGGCCGTGCCCGCCGGTTGTACCGATCACGATCACATCGCAATCATTTTCCGTTGCCGCCGCAACGATCTCCTCTATGGGAACGCCCCGTCGAACAAGGATTTCATCGGCGATATACTCGCATTCCGGGGTATCGGCCTGCACATCATCGCAAAACGACTGAAGCCGCTGCCTCGTCTGCTCGACGGCTTCGGCTTCGTTTCGTTTTTTAATCTTTTCCCATTCTTCTTTGGAGAAATACATCTGAACGCTGGGCGCACGGACAGCGATATCCTCTATGACATTGAGTGCCAGCAGTTTCGCATCGTGCTTCCGGGCCAGCGCCATTGCCCAGTCAATGGTTATACGGGAATTTTCGGAAAAGTCTGTCGCATACAAAATTTTGGCTATTTCTGGAATCATTGCATACCCCCTGATCCGTATGGTGGAAAAATCAGCAGCAGCCTTTTCCCGGACTGCACTCCCCGGAGTCGGCGCCCGTATTACCAACAAGCGCAAAGGCACCGGTACCCTGTATCGATTTTTCTCCGGCATGGGAATTCCCGTCATCGGACCTTGAACCAAAAGACTGCTCAACAAACCGCTGCATAGCGTTCATCCCGCCCTTCTGAACCTGGGCGCCAATGGCAATGGCTTCCCGGATTTCCGCCTCGTCTATGCCCAACGAATCGGCTTTATCCACGTGGTGCGTCAGGCAGGGCTGGCAGTTGGTCGCCACGGACGCGCCGATGGCAATGAGGTTTCTTGTTTTTTCATCCATTTCTTCTACTCTCCTTTTTGCGCCGTATTTTCATGAACAATCGTTAGCCGGTTGGATGCCTGCCGCTGCTTTCTGGCCCTGCAAAGCTCGTCGACCGGATTTGCGACGATGGTTTCAAGCGTTTGCCGGTCGTCCGAAATAACCGCAGAGCCTTCAACGGAATCCTGTACCCAGTTCAGCAATGCATCCGGGAAGCCGGATGCCAGCCGGTAATGCACCCATCTGGCATTTTTCCGGTTTTCCACCAGCCCGGCGTTCTGAAGAACGCTCATGTGCCTGGAAACCGTTGGCGTCGACACCTGCAGAAGCTCGGTGATCTGGCAAACGCAAAGCTCATCATGGGCTGAAAGCGCCATGACGATCCGCAAGCGGTTGCCGTCGGCAAGGGCCTTGATCTGTTTGAGTGTTTTTTCCATTGAACGCGTTCCCGGATATTTAGTAGTTTGCTTGATTAGCTAAATTGCTAATCAAGAATAATGACCCGGGCCGCACCTGTCAAGAAAAATTCCTTATCCGGTGAAAACGTACGCGATTCCAGAGGCAACAGGTGAATCCTCTTTCACCGGACCGGAAGCGAGACGAGGCATATTCTCAAACATTTTCACGCCGATATTCGAACCCGATACAAATGCCAAAATCGACCAGCCCCTTACCGGCCCTACCCGTCTAGGTGCGACTTCATTCCCGCATTTTTTTTCTGTTCCATACGCTTGACAAAAGCTTTCAGCAAACGAAGCGCCTCGCTTCCGTCTTCATCCAGCAGGTCGGCTTTCATCCGCATCTCTTCTTCTTCGTTAATTTCAATGATCGTCAATATACTTCTCCTTATTGTGTTATTATTGATGGCAATGGCAACCGGGTCGTTTTTTCTATGAAACCCTGCATTCAGGCTGGTTTCTTCCCTGCTTGGTCATGGTGATCTGCCACAGGTTGATATACCGGGAGCGAAACGTCCCGGCACAGCTAAGCAGGTAGAACTTCCACATCCGGTAAAAGCGTTCGTCATATTCCTTCTCGTGCTTTTCCCGGGATTTTTCGACATTGTCATGCCACGCCAAAAGGGTTTTATCGTAATCCGGGCCGAAATTGTGCCAGTCTTCCATGACAAAAAGTCCCTCCATGGACCGGCCGATCTGGCTGATGGAAGGGAGCATGGAGTTGGGGAAGATGTACTTGCTTATCCAGGGGTCGGTCGAGGTGACACTGCGGTTGCCGCCGATGGTCTGGACAAAGGCAATACCGTCGTCTTCCAGGCAGCGTTCGGTTGTTTCCATATAGGTACGGTAATTTTTATGTCCCACGTGCTCCAGCATGCCGACGGACAGGACGCGATCAAATTTTCCGGTCACCTCCCGGTAATCCTGAAGAAGGATATCAACGGGCAGTCCGCTGCAACGTTTCCGGGCCAGTTCAGCCTGCTCCTGGCTGATCGTAAGACCGGTTACTTCCACGCCGTATTTTTCCGCCGCGTATCCGGCAAACGACCCCCAGCCGCAACCAATGTCCAGAACGCGCATTCCGGGCTCGAGCGCCAGTTTCTGGCAGATCAGGTCCAGCTTGGCCTCCTGGGCCTCGTCAAGGGTGTTGGCCTCAGCCCAGTAGCCGCACGTATAGGTCATCCGATCATCGAGCATATCGCGGTAAAACGCATTGCCCGCGTCGTAGTGGCGCACGCCCACTTCCCATGAGCGGTTTCCCTTCTGAAGATTGAGAAGGCGCGATTTCAGGGCGTGCATGTAAAATGACCAGTTGCCGTCAAAGTATTTTTTCAGATCCGCCCGGAAAATCCTGTTGAAAAATTCGTCCAACGCCCGGCATTCCCACCAGCCGTCCATGTAGCTTTCCCCGACACCGATACTGCCCTCACGGATTACCCGGTCAAACAATTCATTATTGTGGACAATGATGTCATGGGGTTCGTTTCCATTGACCGTGATGCCGGCATGCTCCAGGGCTTCTTCGATATACTTGCGCGATGTTTTCGATCTTGCTTTAACAAAAGGCAGCAGGCGAGGCTTATTATAAACATTGGATGAAATTTTTTCCATTTTCGTCCCCCCGTTTGAATTCGTTGTTTAGCAGAGACAGACCGCGATCTCCCAGCAACAATCAACCGACTACAGACGGCAGCCCGCATTGCAGGGGGCGGTTGCCGTCTGCCGGCGATTTTCAAAGGACCTCAGATTTTGGCTTTTCATAAATTCCCGGCGGCGCTTTTCAATCTGCCCCGTTTCAAGGCCGCAATGCGCCATCCACTGCGGCGCCCAGTCCTGGTATCCATCGGTTTCCCACGCCCTGTCCATAACCTTGCGGACGCCCCTCGCATATTCGTCCATCTCGGGGGCAAGCGCCGTAAACATGGTTTCAGCCCCCTGGTGGGTGGGCCTTGCGCCGTGCTGGCGGATGATGTTCCACATGGTCTGCGGATGGTCGATCATGGGGCAGGGGCGAAGGGTGTTGTAGCTGAAGGGCTGCTCCGAACGGATATTACGGAAAAAACCGGAATTCAGGGCTTCATACAGGCTTTTGTCATGGATGTTGTCCGTGGCGAAATGGCAGAAAATGCAGGGTTCCACGTCTCCGTTGTGATTCACATGAAAATAGAGCTTTCCTCCGGCAATGCAGCCGCCGGACAAAACCCCGTCATTCCAGAAATCGACCATCAGAAGCGGTTTTTCAGCCCGCACATGGTTCTGGAACCGGCGCATCTCGTCTCTTTGCTCCGGGGTCGGCATGAGAGACATGTCCGGATCCGAGCCCACGGGCATGTACAGAAACAACCAGCCGTACAGCACACCCTTTTCAATCAGGAAATCGATCCATTCATCC
>PUOB01000231.1 GCA_003551985.1 Desulfobacteraceae bacterium
AATGCGGATGCCGGCTTTGAAACGCGGTTTGCTTCAAAAAGACCGGGAGACATTTGCGTGGTCAACACCTGCTGCGTCACTCAAAAAGCAGCCATGCAATCGCGACAGGCCATACGAAAGGCCATACGCCGATATCCCGCTGCCACCATCATCGCTACCGGCTGCTATGCCCAGATAGCGCCCGACGCAATACAGGCCATTGAAGGGGTGGATTATATTGTCGGGCAGGCGGACAAGCACCGTATTTTCGAAATCATCGGTGCCGAGCCGGCAAAAACCGACGGAGCGCCTGTTGTCGTAAATCCATCGATCCTTGAAAAGCGACCGTTCAAGCGGATGCCCGCGCCCGCCTTCGGCGGCAGAACCCGCCCTTTTCTTAAAGTTCAGGACGGTTGCAATGCCTATTGCACCTATTGCATTGTCCCCTACAGCCGCGGCAGAAGCCGCAGCCTGCCGCCCGAACAGGCAATCGCCGAACTTGATTCGCTTATCGAAAAAGGCGCTAAAGAGATTGTGCTGACCGGCATTCATTTGGGACGCTGGGGCGCGGATCTGCCCGGCAGTCCCGGCCTTTACCGCCTGCTCGAGCACATGCTGGCCAGGCCCGGCCTGAAAAGGGTACGGCTGAGTTCCCTGGAACCCACCGAAATAACCGATGCATTGCTCGACCTCATTGATACGTCCCCGAAAATATGCCGTCATTTCCACATTCCGCTTCAAAGCGGGGATGCCGGCATTCTCAAACGGATGAACCGTCACTATCAACCGGAACAGTTTGCAGAGACCGTCGGGAAAATCCGTGAGCGTTTTGACGATGCGGCCATAGGCGCGGACGTCATGGCCGGCTTTCCGGGAGAAACCGACGCGTCGTTTGAAAACACCCGGGCATTGATAGACCGGCTGCCGCTCACTTATTTGCATGTTTTCCCTTTTTCGCCGCGCCCCCCGGCCCCTGCCGCAAAATACCCGGATCCGGTGCCGGCGGGTATGATCCAGCAAAGGGCGCAAGTGCTTTCAACACTGGGAAAAACCAAAAAAGAGAATTTTTTCAAAGAAATGAAAGGCCGCATCCTAGATGTGATCGTCGAAGATGTGATCGTCGAAAAAAAAACGGGCGATCCGGACTTATGCGTCAAAGGGCTTTCTTCGAACTACATTCCGGTTTACATTCAAAGATGCGGCAATATCCATATCAACCAGATTGTCCCCTGCCTGGTGACCGACACCGACCGGGCGCTTTCGGTATCCGGTGTCGCCCACTTGGATAAACACCGGGACATCGAAAGCCTGAATCCATGGGATGCGGCGGGGGGATGCGCTTCAACATAAACCTGTGCCCATGCAGAAATGAGAAAATTTGAGCCTCACTTCGATATTGGGCAAAGATTCGGACACTGACATGAACATCAAAAAATTATCAAAAACAGAAACATTTTCCATTTCAGATCTTGCCGACGAACTGGATATCAGCACGCGGACGATCCGTTTTTACGAGGAAAAGGGGCTGATTTCCCCCAAACGCACAAAAGGGAACCACCGTATTTACAACAAGCGCGACCGGGCCCGCCTCAAGTTGATCCTGCGCGGCAAGCGGCTGGGATACTCCCTGGATGAAATATCTGAAATGATCGGCATGGCTGATTTCGACATGGACGAAGAGCAGCAGCTCATCAAGGCGCTTCAGTACGGCAAATTGAAATTAAAGGAAATCAACAGCCGCATGGAAGAGCTGCAGATCCTGAAACAGGAGTTATTAACCGTCCAGGAAAAAATTTTAAAGCGTCTTGAAGAATTGAAAAAGATGCCGAAGCAATCACAGAACTGATATCCCCCGGCCTGCGAGATATTCCTTCAACGCCGGAATGGATATCATGTTGAAATGGAATACCGATGCGGCCAGCAGGATATCCGCGCCGGCCCGGGCCGCCTCGTAAAAATGCGCCATTGTCCCGGCGCCGCCGGACGCAACGATTTCCGCCGAAACACCCGCTTTCAATTTCCGGATCAGATCAAGATCGTAGCCGGTTTTGGCCCCGTCAGTGGTTTTGCTTGTGGGCAGAATTGTTTTGACCCCGAACCCATCAACCGCCTTTGCCCATTCGACGGCGTCTGCGCCCGTTGCCGTACGGCCGCCGTCAACGTATACCTCGTAGCCGGAGGGAAGCCCGTCGTTGACCGCGGCATCAATGGCGACGGTCACCCGATCCGCCCCGAATTCTTTGACCATTTCAACGATTACGGCGGGCCTCCGAAAAGCGGCGCTGCTGATGGAAACCTTGTCCGCTCCGGCCGCGAGGACCGCCCTTGCGGACGCAACATCGCTGATTCCGCCGCCGACGGTAAACGGAACGGTGGCCGCCCGGGCGACCTTGCCGACCACATCGAGCATGGTCGCACGCCCCTCCACCGTTGCCGTGATATCCAGCAGGGCCAGTTCATCGGCCCCCGCCTCGCAATAAGCGACGCAGCACTCCACGGGATCCCCGGCATCCCGGATATTAACGAACTGCACGCCCTTGACGACCCGGCCGTTTTGCATATCAAGGCATGGCATTATTCTTACGGTCATAATCGCCTCCTAAAGCGCTTCTATGGTGGAAGGGGGCTTGGTGGTGATATTGTAGGTAACGCTGACCACCTCCGGGATTTCACCGGTGATGCGGGCCGCCATTTTCTCCAGAACATCGAACGGCAGGCGGGTCGGTTGCGCGACAACCGCATCCATGCTGTCCCAGCAGCGTATTTCCACCTGGTTGCCATACCGACGGGCCCCCTCGTAAACGCCGGTTACCCGGTCCTCGTGGAGTATCGCAAGGTACTGGAAGGCGCCGGTGCCCGAAAGCGCCTCTTCGACAATGGCCGTGGCCCTGCGCACAAGGTCCACCTTATCCGGTGAGACCTCGCCGATCACGCGCGTTACAAGCGCCGGCCCGGGAAACGGCGGCCGGTTATAAACCGATTCCGGGAGCCCCAGGGCCTTACCGACCGCCCGCACACCTGTTTTCCGCAGTTGAATGAGCGGCTCTATAACCCTGTACCCGTATGCCGCTTCAGTGTCAATGCCGAGTTGGGACAGGATGTTATGCTGACGCTTGATACCGGCTACAGTTTCCGCAACGTCCGTGTAAATCGTCCCCTGGATGAGAAACCGCGAACCGCTGTTCCTGACAAGCCGGCCGAATACGGTTTTATAGAAGGTGTCCGTAATGGCCTGCCTTTTCTTCTCGGGATCGGTTACGCCCTTGAGTGCCGCAAAAAATTCCGCTTCGGCGTCAACCAGGGTCACCGGTACGCCGAGACCTTCCATGGATTCCATGACTGATTCGGGCTCGCCCTGCCGCATCAGGCCGTTGTCGATAAAATAGGTTTTCAGCCGGTCGCCCAGGGCGCGGTGCGCGAGCATCGTGGTTACCGAAGAATCAACGCCGCCGGACAGCGCGTTAATGGCGGTATCATCCCCAATTTCATCGGCAAGACGCCGGCATTGGTCATTAATGAATGCTTCAGCGTCGAGGTCTTCAATTTTGATTTCTTCAATCGACATGTAAACGCCTCCTCCTATATTTGACGGCTTCGTAAAATGTCGCTTTTGGACGGCAAAGTAAAAAGTTCAAGATCAAGGCTTGCGCAATTTCGAAGAATACAGCGTACTTAGCGTACGTGAAATTCTGAGAAATTGCGCGTAACGCAGATATTGGACTTTTTAC
>PUOB01000129.1 GCA_003551985.1 Desulfobacteraceae bacterium
ACATCGATGGGAACGACAAAAACCGGAACGGGACTTTTCCGAAGGATTTTCCGAAGCGCGCGTCCGGTAATCCTTTTCCCGCTCACCAGCGGCCTGCGGATTTCAATCACAAGCACATCATACTGACCCGTTTGCAGGTGGCGGAGAATCCGCCTGCCGGGCTTGCCCGAATCGACCCGGATGCCGGTAAACAAATCCGCCGCGCGCATTGAATCCTTGTTCATTTGAGCATCCAGGCGGTTGATGCGCTCCTCGATTTCGCGCCGGGCCCTTTCCGCCGACGCGTGTTTCAAATCATCCGGGGTTTGCAGGGACCGGACAGCCATCATGAACATTTCACAGTTGCCCGGCAGTTTTTCCATTACATGGAGCACGGTGATTACAGCGTCACAGGATTCTGCCATACTGGCGGCACGTGAAAAGGAATACCCCGAATCTTCCGGCAGATCGGTAGCAAACAGTATGCTTTGAATTGGTTTTATGCCATCCATTGATCGGCCCTTTGCTTTGGCAGGCATCAGGATTACTCACTTTCCCTCGGTTCAGGTTTCCAAAAGCCATTGCCTGATTCTGGATTCGATCCGGTCCCGGACATCCCGGAACGTTTCGAGTCTTTCCTCCTCACTTCCTTCCGCCGCCGCGGGATCTTCGAAGTTCCAGTGGAGATGCTCGCCCGCATTGCGAACGAACGCATACGGGCATTGTTCTTCCGCATGATTGCATACGGTAATGAGATAACCGATATGCTCCCTGCCCAGATACTGCTTGAGGTCTTTGGAATGCTGGTTCTCCACGGAAACCCCTTTTTCCTCCATTACCTTCACCGTGTACGGATGAATCCCCTTAGGATCGAGGCCTGCGCTCAACGCCTCGTAGCGGTCCCCGCCCAGCTCCCGCAAAAACGCCTCGGCCATCTGTGAGCGCGCGGAATTGCCCGTGCAGAGAAACAGCACTTTTGGTTTGCTCATAATGAATCCTCCTTGATCATTACTGCCTGCTGAATCGCCTTGTCCGTCGGATAAGGCAGGTCACATTCGCTTTTTCTGCAACCGGTTCCGGATCAGTATCGCCGCGAGATTCATGCCCAGTACCAGCGCCATGAGCGTCAGGGCCGTTCCGTACTGGAGCGGGCGCGTTTTTGCGATCTCCGTGCCGGCGGTGGCAAGCACGTAAATATGATACGGCATAGCCATGACTTCGTCGAAAATGGATTTGGGCATTTCCCGCGAGAAAAAAACCGCCGCCGTGAACATGATGGGAGCGGTCTCGCCGGCCGCCCGGCTCATTCCAAGGATCAGGCCGGTAATCATGCCGGGCAGCGCCTCGGGCAGGACCACCCGGTAGATGGTCTGCCAGCGGGTGGCTCCCAGGGCAAGGGAGGCTTCCCGGTTGGCCTGGGGGACGGCCCGCAGGGCCTCTTCGGACGATCCGATCACCAGCGGCAGGATGAACGCCCCAAGGGTCAGGGAGCCGGCAAGGATGCTCACCCCCATCTTCAGCCAGATCACGAAGAAAGCCAGGCCGAACAGGCCGTATACCACGGAGGGAACACCGGCCAGGTTGACAATCCCCATTCGGACAATCCGTACCCATCGGCCGGAGCCCGCGTACTCGTTCAGATAGATGGCCGTACCCACCCCCAGGGGGAAGGCAACGGCTATGGAGCCGATGGAAAGATACACCGTGCCCACGATGCAGGGCCAGATCCCGCCCTCTGTCATGGACCGCCGGGGCGCCTGGGTCAAAAACTCCCAGCTGATAGCCGAAATCCCCTGCACAGCGATAAAGGCCAGAAAAACGAACAAGGCGCCCACGTTGATAAAAACCGCCGCCCGGATCACCGTAAAAGCGGCTTGCTGGAAAATTTTTCGTCTCGTCATCCTGTTATATTCCATAGCGGTTTTCCTTCGTCGCCGTCCGCCGGCTAAAGCGATGCCGCGCCCACCTGCTTGTGCTTCTGAGCCAGGTGCGCGGCGATCATATTGAACACAAAGGTAAAAGCGAACAGCACCAGCCCGATGGCGAACAGGGCATGGTAGTGGTCGCTTCGGAACGGCGTATTCCCCATTTCGGCGGCGATGTTGGCCGGCATGGGCCGGACCGGATCGAATATGGATTCCGGGATGATGGCCGCCCCGCCGGCCACCATCAGGACCACCATGGTTTCCCCGATCGCACGGGAAATACCCAGGATAACCGCCGTCGATATGCCCGTAAGCGACGCCGGAAGGATCACGCGCGCGATGGTCTCCCAGTGGGTGGCCCCGAGCGCCATGGACCCTTCCTTCATGTACGCCGGCACACCATAGATGGCATCCTCGGAGATGCTCGCAATGGTCGGTACGGCCATGAATGCCAGCATGACCGACGCATTGAACAGGTTGAGCCCGGTATTGAGCCCGAATGTTTCCTGGAGAAAGGGCGCCACCACGACCATGCCGAAAAAGCCGATCACCACTGTAGGCAGCCCTTCGATGAGTTCGATGGTCGGTTTTACAACGGCCCGGACTTTTGGATGCGCGATTTCCGCGAGATAAATCGCACTGCCGATTCCCAGGGGAATGGCGATCAGGGACGACAGAACAACAACCGAAGCCGACCCCGCGATCAATGGCAGAATTCCGAAATCCGGCGGATAATGCGTGGGGTACCACATGGTTCCGAAAAGAAAGTCCCTTATGGAAACCGTGTCGAATATCGGCAGCCCCTCCATGACCAGAAAAAGCAGGATCAGTGTCAACACAATGATCCCGCTCGCCCCTACCACGAGAAAAAAAACATGAATCAACAGCTCTTTTGCACGGCGCTTTGCACCCATGACAGCACACCACCCAGATAAATTGCGCGGAAGCCGGAATGCAGACCCGGCCCCCGCCCGTTGTTTTTTATTCAGTGCAGGAACAAAAACCGTCTTTTCGCCATTCCCTTTGTCCGGCTCACATTTTAATCCTCAAAATACACCCGGTATTTCTGCGGTTAAAATTTTAGCCGTCCCCGGCCTTTCCAAAAAATCCCGGTTTTCGTCCATGCACTGTTTCACGCTTCGACCCGGCTTAATACAGCGGAACGTAGCCTGTTTCACCCACAAGCTTCTGCCCCTTTTCCGGGTGCAGCGCAAAGTTGATGAACCGCAGGATTTCACCGGTCGGCCAATCGTCGGTGAAAAACCAGAGGGTCCTGGATACCGGGAAATCGCCGCTCTGCGCATTGGCATAACTCGGTTCAACGCCGTCCAGGCTCACTGCCTTGAGGTTCTCATTCAGGTAGCCGATTCCGATGTAGCCGATGGCGTTTCGATTGCCGGATACCTCCTGAACGATTGCGCCGTTGGAAGCAAGGAGCTGGGCCCGCGGCGTCGGCCGGGCGCCCCTGAGGGCAATGTCATTCCACACCACGTAAGTGCCGGAATCCGAGTCCCGGGATATTACGGCTATGGAACGGTCCTCGCCGCCCACGTCCTTCCAGTTGCGAATATTGCCTTCGTAGATGGCCTTGAGCTGGTCCATGGACAGGTTGTCCACCGGGTTGTCCGGATGCACAACCGGAATGATGGCGTCCAGCGCAACGGCGAAAGGCACCGGATAGTGGCCGTTATTGACCGCGTTTTCGACCTCCGACTGACGGATCCACCGGGAAGACTGTGCGATATCGGTGGTGCCGTCCACAAG
>PUOB01000005.1 GCA_003551985.1 Desulfobacteraceae bacterium
AGCAGTATCACCGGGCCATGGTTTTTCTCCGCAAAGGGCTTCGGCGGCAGGCAGCGGATGTCCTTGTCGCCGAGATCAAGGCCAATCCGGACAACCAGGCGGCCAGGGACAAATTGATTGAAATTGACGCCGAACGGTGAATGATGCCGGGGTGAACTCATCCCTTCTGTCGCACCACCCCGTTCCGCTTCATTTTTTCCACCGCATCCGCGGTGTAGCCCAGCTCGGAAAGGACCTCATCGGTATGCTCTCCCATTTCCGGGGCGGGTGTTTGGGTTTCGGCCCGGCATTCGGAAAAAGACACGGGATATCCCGGCAGGGTAATCTCGCCCAGGCGGGGGTGGGAGAAGGGCTTCATGTAATGGTTGGCCAGGGCCTGCGGGTCGTCTTTGACCTCGGAGACATGTCGTATGGGGCAGAACATGAGCCCGCCTTTCAAAAAGATCTCGATCCATTCATCCCGGTTCCGGGTGGCCATGACCGCATCGCACCTTTCCAGAAGGGCCGCCCCCGGGATCGGCCCGCCCGTATCGTCGGTAAACCGGGGATCGTCCAGAAGGTCTTCCATGCCTGTCAGCCGGCAGAAGGCCGCCCAGTATTTTTCTTCCGGGTGGTGGGTCCCCATGATCCAGCCGCCGTCCTTGCACCGGAAGCGGTTTCTCAATGGCGAATGGTCGGTGCGCGCCGACCGGAGGCAGGGATCGACCCCTAAGACGCTGTTGAGCACCAGGTTGGGGTGCTGGAGCCACAGGGCGGTACTGTAGAGGGATACGTGGACTTCCTGCCCCACGCCCCGCCGCTCCCGGACCAGCAGCGCCGACATAATGGCGTGGCTGGCCGTGATGGCCGTGGCCTGGTCCAAAACCCCCAAATGCATCAGCACGGGCTCGTCGGTGCCGGTGACAAACGCCAACCCCGAGACGGCCTGTCCCATGGGGTCGAATGCGCCCATGTCGGCCATGGGACCTTCTTTGCCGTACCCGGACACGCTGGCAAGGATCAGCTTCTCGTTGAGCGGTTTCAGGCTTTCGTAGTCGATTTTCAGTTTTTCCCGCGTGGATTTGCGCAGGTTGGTCAGAAACACGTCCGTTTCGGCAATGAGCCGTTCAAAGACCGCCCGACCGGTCTCCGTCTTGATGTCCAGGTAAATGCCCCGCTTGTTCCGGTTGGAAACCTCGAACATCAGACTTTCCCCGTCTTCCATGGCCATGTTTACACTTGCAACCCGCGTCCAGTAGCGCTCGGGATCGCCCACGCCCGATTCGATCTTGATCACCGAGGCCCCCATATCGCCCAAAATGGCCCCGGCGCCCGGGCCCGCATGAAACACCCCGTATTCCAGCACCTTGATGCCTTCCAGGGGCATTGGCAGTTGCTCTTCCGCCTGGTTCTGCTGCGTCATTTTTTCTCCTTGTCATTTCATTCGCCGCTGTAACTTTTATCTCCCTCAATCCGTAGGGGCGAAAAATCTTTCGCCCGCAATCTCTCCCGGCAGCCCGCATGCACAACAAGGCGCCCTTTTATTTCGGTCATTTGTGCAGGTCCGACCCCTGAAAAAAATTTCGTACCGCCGCCACCACCCGGTCCACATCCGTTTCCGTCATCTCGTAATACAAGGGCAGGCGAAGCAGCCGCTCGCTTACCGCATCCGTGTGCGTTAAATCCTCCCCGTGCACCCGGCAGCACTTTTTTCCCATGGGCGACGAATGCAGGGGCACATAATGAAACACCGCCCGGATGCCCCGTTCGGCCAGGTAGGCGGTCAGCCGCGTCCGTTCCGTCAGCGAGCCCGTGATGATATACATGATATGCCCGTTGCACGTCCCCTGCGCATCGATGGTCGGCAGCCGCACCCGGCCCTGCCGCGCCAGTCCATCCAGCCCCGCCATGTAGGCATCAAAAATCCGCCGCCTTGCCGCGATGATCGTCTCGGCCATCTCCAGCTGGGCATACAGAAACGCCGCCACCATATCGCCGGGCAGATAGCTCGACCCGATGTCCACCCACGTGTACTTGTCCACTTCCCCCCGGAAAAACCGCCGCCGGTTCGTTCCCTTTTCCCAGATGATTTCGGCCCGCGCCGCCATCTCCGGGTCGTTGACCAGAAGCGCGCCGCCTTCGCCGCTGATGATGTTTTTGGTCTCGTGAAACGACAAGCACCCCAGATCCCCGATCGTCCCCAGGCACCGCCCCCGGTGCGTGCTCAAATGCCCCTGGGCCGCATCCTCGATCACTTTCAGCCCCTTGTCTTGCGCCAGATCCATGATCGCGTCCATCTCGCACGGCGTCCCCGCGTAATGCACCGGCACGATCGCCCGGGTCTTGTCCGTCACCGCCGCCGCCGCCAGCCGTTCGTCCAGATTCAGGGTGTCTTCCCGTATATCCACGAACACCGGCACCCCGCCTCTCAGCACAAACGCGTTGGCTGTGGACACAAAGGTAAAAGAGGGCATGATCACCTCGTCGCCGGGCCCGATATCGCAAAGAATAGCCGCCATCTCCAGCGCGGCCGTGCACGAATGGGTCAGAAGCGCCTTTTTCGCCCCCAGGGTCTTTTCCAGCCACGCCTGGCACTTCCCGGTAAACGGTCCGTCCCCGGAAATCCGACGGTTTTCGTTGACGGCCTGGGCAATGTAGTCCAGTTCTTTGCCCGCGATGTAGGGGCGGTTGAAGGGAATCGTCGGGTCTTTGGACATGATGTATCGCCTTGTTTGGTGTCGAATCACATATGCCGCCGAAACGGGGATTTGTTATATGCATATCACGCAACATGCAAGGTGTCAAAAAGAGGACTCCGGATTCGGTTTTTTTGTGTTCGATTTTTTTGTTGATTTAAAAGCGGGCTTTATTCTATTATTAGAAGATCATCCTCATAAAAGCCTTAAGCAACATGATACTCACCCAAAAAGCATTCAAGGTCATGCGCTGCACTTGTTTTTTAGCACTGATTCTCTTTTTGTTGGCCGTCATCGGTGCCTGCAGTCACCATAACGACAAGCCGGACAGGTTTTTCATAACCGAAAATCCGGGCATCGACAGCAATGTCCGCACCAACTCCCTGGGCATGACGTTTGTTGCCATTGCGCCGGGCACATTCATGATGGGCAGTCCTGAAGACGAACCCGGCCGGGGTGAGGACGAAACCCTGCACGAGGTAACCCTTACCAGGGGATATTACATGCAGGACACGCCGGTAACCCAAGGCCAGTGGAGGGCCGTGATGGGCGACAACCCGTCGTCTTTTCATGACTGTGGCGACGATTGCCCGGTGGAAACGGTAAGCTGGTATGATGTTCAGGATTTCATTAAAGCGCTTAATGCAAAAAGCGACGTGACTTACCGGTTGCCCACGGAAGCCGAATGGGAGTATGCGGCGCGTGCGGGGAGCACCACGGCCTTTGCAAACGGGGAGATAATTGAAACCGGCGGCGGGTATGACCCGGTTCTGTACCGCATGGGATGGTACCGGTTTAATGCGAAATACAAAACGCATCCCGTGGCGCGGAAGGAGCCCAATGCATGGGGGCTCTACGACATGCACGGCAATGTATGGGAGTGGGTGGCGGACAGTTACGGGCCTTACCCGGCATCCCCGGTGGTCGATCCCCCGGTGGTTGATCCCAAGGACGCGTCATCGGGCTGGACCCGGGTGCTGCG
>PUOB01000163.1 GCA_003551985.1 Desulfobacteraceae bacterium
AAAAAGCTGCCGGATATGGCCAAATCCCTGGGGAGAGCCCTGAACGAATTCAAAAGCGCCACCCAGGACTTCAAAGACTCCATCGATACCGAGGTCAAGGATATCAAGGACCTCGATAAAAATAACATGGGTCGCATCGGGCAGCGCCGGAAGACCCGGTCCGCTGACAACACGGTGGATACTGACGAAAAATTCACCGAAGAACCGGACCCTAAGGCTGACACCGACCCGGAAATAAAACCGGAAATAAAAACAGGTGTGCCCGAATATGATGACCCGGCCTCCACCGGCAATGAGAAAGACGAAAAACCCCATGAGTGAGGACCGGGAAAAGCTGCCTTTAACAGAGCACCTGGAAGAGTTACGCAAACGGCTGATCCGGTGCGTGTTTGCCGTTCTGGGAGGGTTTGTCATCGCCTACATTTTCAAGGAACGGCTTTTCGGCATCCTTGTCGCCCCCCTTATCAATGTGATGCGCCGTGAAGATACCCTTATCTTTACCGGCCTGCCCGAGGCCTTTTTCACCTACCTGAAAGTTTCGCTGCTGGCCGGCCTGTTTCTCGCCGCGCCGTTTATCATTTACCAGTTCTGGATGTTCGTGGCACCCGGTCTTTATAAAAATGAACGGCGAACCATGATCCCGATCATCTTCATATCCTCTCTTTTTTTCGTCGGCGGCGCCCTTTTCGGCTATTTCCTGGTCTTTCCGGTCGGGTTCAAGTTTCTTCTGGGCTTTGCGTCCGAAACCATTCAGCCGCTGCCTTCAATGCGCGAATACCTGAGTTTCGCATCCAAACTGCTCCTGGCATTCGGCATTGTATTCGAACTCCCGATCGTGATCACGGCGCTTGCCCGGCTCGGCATTGTGACCGTGCCGTTTCTCAAAAAAAACCGGAAATATGCCATTTTGATATTTTTTGCAGGGGCGGCGCTGCTGACCCCGCCGGACATTGTGACCCAATCCCTTCTGGCGCTGCCCATGATTGTTTTGTACGAAATCAGCATACTCGGCGCCTATGTTTTTGGAAAAAAGACGCCCGATGACCTGAAAGACGAAAATGAGAGCGAATAATAAAACGAGAACAAATGACTATATCGCGCCATTTGCAGGATCTCGGGTGCCGATAATTTAATTGACACGCCGCCTTGTTTTTGGTATATGTTTTATTTGGGCATCAAACTTGACGACTTCGTAAATAAATAGAATAAAGGGTTCGAATACAGCGATTCACCAATCAGGAGGAGGATGGCGAGATGAGAAAAAAAACGATACTGGCATTACTTTTTGCAGGTGTTGCAACGCTTTTTGTGGTAGCCGGGATCAATGCGGCGCTGGAAGAGTGCCCCGATGTCATTACCATGAAGCATGAAGAGGCTTTTGAACAGCATCGCATGGGTATTGTTGATTTTACCCACACCAAGCACGTCGAGGAGTACGGGTACAGCTGCGGGGATTGCCACCATGACGAAGATGGCGTCCCGACCGACGATATCACCTGCGAAGATGATGTCCCTTCCTGCATCAGCTGCCATAGTGAGCCGGGCGGCAACCCCAATTCGCCCCTGGATTACTTTAACGGTGCAATTCACCAGAACTGCCAGGGATGCCACAAAGACTTCAACGAAGAAGTCGGTGATAACATCGCCCCGGTTGGCTGCGTCGAGTGCCATGGGCGTCCCAGCTAAATGCATGTGATTTAAAAGATTTTAAAAGATAAAAAAGCCGGGTAGCAGCAACTGCCCGGCTTTTTTATTTTCAATTTAAAGCGCTTCAACGATGCGCTTCATAGATGCGCTTCCTTCGTCAGCGCATCCTATAGCGCCAGCGCATCCTATCACCTACAACTTACAACCTACAACCTACAACCTACTCACCGCCAGCCGCACGAGGGAAGCCGCCCAATGGGAACAGCCAAGCGCATGAACGTGCGTATAGGTTGCCATGACATTCCCCATACAGACCCCGTCCTTCGGGCCGTTGTGATCGATGAAGCCCCGGCCCTTCTCCATGTCGAAAATCAAGTGGGAATCATTGCCGCGCCACTCAAGCACATGGGAATAATGAAATTCATGCCCTCTTAAAGCCATGCCTTTGGGAAAATACGGGTTGTCCCGGTTAACGTGGGCGATGGTGTAGCCATGGCCCTGCGGCCGTTTTGCAAATCCGAAAACAACGGGGAGTACACCCGCCATGGGATAGGCGGTTTCATCCAGCACAAGGGATTCGCCAAGGTACATCAACCCCCCGCATTCCGCATAAATCGGAAGCCCGTTTGCTGCAAGCGATTTAAGGGCATTCCGAAAGCGATGGTTTTCAGAGAGGGCCCTGGCATGGGTTTCCGGAAATCCGCCGCCGATGTAAAGGGCGTCAACCGCCGGCATCCCGGCGTTTTCGAGGGGACTCATGTACACCAGGTCGGCACCGGAGCGACTCAGTGCTTCAAGGTTTTCAGGATAATAGAACTGGAACGCCGAATCCCTGATAATACCGATACGGGGTCGGCGCCCAACAGCAAGGTCGGAAGCCGGTTTCCGATGAGACGGCGGGGCCTCGCAAACAGGCGACAGTGGCTGCCCTGCGACACTTTCCCGGGCGATTCGGCACACTGCGTCCAGGTCGATGTGGTCCCGGGCCATCCGCGTTGCCGCTTCAATGGAAGCTGCGGCCCACGAATGTTCCGGTGTGGGGATGAGCCCCATGTGACGTTCGGGGAAATCCTTGCCGGGAAGTTTCGGTATGGCGCCGACCACCGGTACGTTGCAATAGGATTCGATGCAGTCTTTGAGGAGATTCTCGTGGCGGATCCCGGCGACACGGTTTAAAATCACGCCGGCAATCTTTACGCGGGTGTCGAATTGCATGCACCCCATAACCAATGCGGCCATGGTACGGGTGCTCTTGGTGCAGTCGACGCACAGTATCACCGGTGTCCTAAGCAACACGGCCAAAGCGGCGCTGCTGGTGGCGCCGGTCGAATCAAGGCCGTCGTACAGCCCCCGATTGCCCTCGATAATGGCAAGGTCGGCACCCCTGCTGCGGGTTATAAAGGACTGGTATGCAAGGTGGTCGTCAAAAAGGAAGGCGTCCAGGTTATGGCAGGGCCGGCCGGCAGCCATGGCCAGCCAGCCCGCATCAATGTAGTCGGGTCCTTTTTTGAAAGGCGCAACGGCCTTTCCGGACCGGGCCAAAGCGGCAATGATTCCAATCGATACCACGGTTTTCCCGGATCCGCCGCGCAGGGCTGCGATCAAAACCCGCGGGGTATCAGTCGAATCGGCAGGATGCATTTGCGTTTTGTTTCGCCCGGTCTTCTATTGTATCGTCCTGGAAAATCCTAGTCTTCGTGTTCGGCGGCGCTCTGCTTGCCCGCACCCTTGAGGCCGTACATGGAGGTGCTCCCGCTGGACCAGAAGACGAGTACCTCTTCTTCAACCATCTTGGTGATAATCTTTTTGGCTTCCCTGGGTTTGAGATCAAGGATTTTTGCCAGATCGCTGAAGTACCACTTTGACTTGGTCTTTTCCTTCTTTTTCAGCGTATCAATAATTAACTGTTTTTGCTCTTCGTAATCCATTTTCTCGCATCCTTTGCAGTAAAAAATGCCGGGGCCGGCACTACCGGCCCCGGAAACATTTTTATATTTTTAGAACTTGAAA
>PUOB01000147.1 GCA_003551985.1 Desulfobacteraceae bacterium
AGGCAGCCGTTTATATGGCCGGAAACCGGTTTACGAAGCGATGATGTCCGATGCCCAGCCGCTCATTGAAGGCCGGACAAGCGTTGTCCTGAGACTTTTTAAAGGACCCTATATCAAAGAAGACGGCGGATTTGTCGGCATCCGGCGGCCGGACGGGGAGGGTGCCGTAGTCCTTCGGCTGGATGGGGAGGCCCTGCGCTTCTGGGCATGGAAAACCGCATTGACACGGTCCGTGCAGCAAATGCAGTGGCACAGGGATGTAGCCTACCTGAGCGTCTATGATGATACCGGAGGGGTCGTGATGGAAACCGGCGATACCCCGGCGCAGCGCCCGGGGGTTGTGCTGGATGTTATTTCCGGCAGACCGCTGGAGCGTGTCGCAGCGCCGCGGGATATTGCATCCGCCAGAAAGGCGGGGCACTTCGAGGTCGTTTCTTTTCAGGATATTCCGGGGGCGCCCCGCAGCCTGGTGGTGCTGGGCCTGTCCATGGCGGAGGCCTCGGTTGTTTTGAGTGACGGGCGCCGTCATGTCTTTGTTTCAACCGGCCTGATGATTGTCATCGGTTTGCTTGCCATGGGCGTTTTATATGCCGTGCAAAATCGTCATATAAACCGGGTCAGGCACATGAGCGAGCAGTTGAACAAGGCCAGGCGGCTTTCTTCGCTGGGCAAGCTCGGTGCGGGCATGGCCCATGAAATCCGAAATCCCTTGAATTCCATCAGCATGGCGGCGCAGCGCCTTGTAAAAGAATATCCCGCAACCGGCGATAAAAAAGCCGGGTATGACCGCATCACAGAGGTAATCGCCCTTGAAACCAAGCGGCTCAATCGCCTGGTGGACGATTTTCTGACCTTGTCCTCGAGCGGCCGGCTGCGCTTGACGCATCATTCGATTCAGGCGGTGATCTCACGGGTTGTTTTTCTTATGGGGCCGGAAGCCGATGAGGCAGGGATACGAATAACCGTTTCCGGGTCGGGGGGTGAAGACGGCAGCGACCGTGAGGTATTGATCGACCCCGACCGGATGGAGCAGGCCCTGCTCAACATCGTTCGTAATGCCATGGAGTCGCTTGCCGGAGGCGGGGATATCGATATTGCCGTTCGTCACGGGAAGGGCTTTGCCGCCGTCCGGATTGCGGACAACGGACCGGGCATTGCCGAAACAGACCTTGACAATATATTCGATCCGTCGTTTACAACCCGGGAAAAAGGGGTCGGTCTGGGCCTTGCCATCGCCTATGAGATCATCAGCGCCCATGACGGGGAGATCCGGGTGGAAAGCGGAAAGAACCAATGGACCACGTTTGAAATCGTGATTCCGGTGCGATGATCGGGGGTAAAGGAGTGCCATGGATATTCTTGTAGTGGATGATGAAACCCTGCAAAGGGAGATGATGGTCGATTACCTGGCCGGAGAAGGGCACGATGCGACCGGTGCGCAAAACGGTGAGGAAGCCATCCGCCGAATTCAATCTGAAACATTTGATCTCATGCTCGTTGATTATAAAATGCCGGGCAAAAACGGCCTTGAGGTGTTAACCGAGGTCAAGGCCGTCAACCCTGAAATCGATGCGGTGATCATAACCGCTTACGGGACTGTTGAAGCGGCTGTTTCCGCCATGAAAGCCGGGGCGATCGACTACATATCCAAACCCGTCAATCTTGAAGCGCTCGCCATGCTTATTTCAAGGATTTCCGAGCGGCGGACCCTGATACGGGAAAACGAGATGCTGCGCCGCGAACTGGAAAAAAGCCAGGTTGCCGCCGGTGAAATCCAATACAAGAGCAAAAAGATGGCGGAACTCGTAAACATGGCGGGCCGGGTTGCTCCGAGTACGGCCACCGTACTGATCCAGGGGGAAACCGGAACGGGAAAGGAGCTTTTTGCACGGTTGATCCATAACGCCGGCCCGCGCGCCGGAGAACCTTTTGTGGTCGTTAATTGCGGCGCCATCCCGCAAGGGCTGATTGAAAGCGAATTGTTCGGGCATGAAAAAGGGGCCTTTACCGGGGCCCACCAGCGGCGGATCGGTCATTTCGAGCAGGCCCGCGGGGGGACCCTTTTTTTGGATGAGATCGGGGAGCTGCCGCCGGACGTACAGGTGAAGCTGCTCCGGTTTCTCCAGGAACGGCGGTTCCAGCGGGTTGGGGGTGATCGTGTCCTGAGCGCGGATGTCCGCATTATCAGCGCAACGCACCAGGATCTTGAAGCCCGGATTGCGGAAAAAGCGTTTCGCGAGGATCTTTTTTACAGGATCAATGTGATCGCCCTGGAAATTCCGTCTTTGCGCGAACGGAAGGAAGACATCCCGATCCTGACTGAACATTTTATTGCCCGCTATGCCGCACGCAACAACAGTCGCGTGAATTCCGTCAGCCGGGAGGCCATGGACCTGCTGATGAAATATGATTTTCCGGGAAATGTCAGGGAGCTTGAGAATATTATTGAGCGGGGCGTCGTCATTGCACGGGATTCCGTCATAACCAGAAACGAGCTGCCCTTTAGGGGCAATGCGGCGGCCGGCGGGGAAAAAGCCGGCCCGGAAGCGGACAGCCTTCAGGGCGCGGTTGAGGCCCTGGAAATAAGAATGATCGAAGATGCACTGGAGGCATCGGGCGCCAACCAGACCCGCGCTGCCGGAAAGCTCGGGTTGAGTGAGCGCATGCTTCGCTACAAGCTCAAGAAATACGGTATCAAGGGCAGCAGTGAAAAATAAAACGATGCCGGGTTTCGGGATTCCGAAACCCGGCCCCGTTTCAACACCCGCCGGTTGTTATCGGCCCATGCGGCCCGGGCGTTCGCCGTATCCGCTTCTTCCGGGCCTTCCCGGTCTGTCCATGGTCCGTCCCATGGGCGCACCGTATCGGTAATCCCCCGAGAAGCGGCCTTCACGCATCATCCTGGAAAGCGCCTCGCGCTGTTCGCTTGTAAGCACCTCGTTTCGCATTTGCATCCGATGATGGGTGATATTGTCACGAAGAGCGGCCCGGATCTCGTGGATCTCGTCCTGCTTCTGCAGAATCAGATTTTTATCAGGATCCGGTTCCGCCCAAAGCTGCCTTAATTCCTGGTGCCTGGAATAGAGCGTCTCGCGGAGATGGTTGTTCTCCTGGCTGAAAGTCTCATTCATCTCCCGCATGCGCTGTTGTTGCGATTCCGTCAGGTTCAGTTCGGAACCCCAATAGCCGGACATCTGGGGGCAGTATCCGCGGGGGGATCCCGGTTTACCATAGGCCCCGTAACCGGCCGCTGCAATGGACGCAAATACCAGCAGTGCTGCGACAACCGTTAATGCATAGATCGATTTTCTTTTCATTGTTCGCCTCCTTTTTCCGTTTGCCCGTATCGGGTTTATTAAATCGACTGTTTATTCAAAATAAAGCATCTTGCGTGCCAACAATCTTTAAACTATAAAAAAATCACTCGCCAGGCATCCGTGGAAAAAATCTTTTGCCCGGTATCGGGGCAAAACGTATGGTTTCGAAGTAAAAAATTTTTCACCAACCGTCGGGGTGAAAATGCTTTCGCCCCACGCTCAAACAAGTGAACTGCGGCAGAATTTGTCGGCAATCGCAGCCTATTGTCTGATGATTTCCAGGTTTAACAGATGTTTATGTCAATACCGGAAAACATGTCGCAATTTCGACA
>PUOB01000343.1 GCA_003551985.1 Desulfobacteraceae bacterium
ATATCGGCAAGATAGGTGTTTTCAATTTCATTTTGATACCGCCCCGTCAGGTAATACTGTTCCAGGCCGTGGATCGTTGCCAGGTAAAGCAACGGCGGCATAAGGATGGCCAGTATCAGAATTTTAAAAGATAAATATTTCATACAACTCAGGTTTTATGGGTTTTTTGGGCCGGCACTGCCCGTGCTGTCGATTTTGTCGAGCACCTTCCGGGCCCTTTCTGCATAGTCGAATTCCGGATCCAGGCGAAGGGCTTTTCGAAGATATTCTCTTGCGGTTCCCACATCCCCTTTCCGGTAGAGGCTTTTTCCAATGTGAAAATGAACAACCGCGTTTTCGGGCAGTTTCTCCAAGCTTTCCATAAATTCAGCCAATGCTTTATCATACAAGCCGAGCTGGTGGTATATCCAACCCAGGGTATCCTGGATTCTGGGGTCGTCCGGGTTCAGCCGCCTTGCTCTTTCCGCCAGTTCGAGGGCTTCGGAGAGATCGGTGTCCTTTTCGGCAATAAGGTACGCCAGGTTGTTGGCGGCGGCGGCGGAATTCGGGTTTATGGAGAGCACCTCCCTGTAATGTTCAATGGCAAGGTCCGTTTCCCCTTTTTGGGAGTAAATGACGCCCAGCATCATGTGGGGCATTTCCTGGCCGGGATTCATCTCAGCGGCCCTTTTATACTGGCTAAGGGCTTTGTCGTGCTCCTCTTTGGCCAGGTAGAGCCGGGCCAGGGAGGAGTAGGCCGGCAGATACCCCGGATCCTTTTCAAGGGCTGTTTTAAAGAGGGCCTCCGCGTGTTCGGGATCGTTTTTCCGGATGAAAAGCTTTCCTTTCAGATCGTAAACAACGGCAAGCCTCGATGGCCGGTCTTCCAGGATGTCAATCCGGTTTTTGGCGTGCCGGATGGCTTCGTCGATTTTGCCTTGTTCCGCCAGGACGTCAACCAGGTTTGCAAATGCCTGGAAGTGCGCGGGGTTCAGTGACAATACGGTTTTAAAGGCATTTTCAGCGTTTGGGTATTCCCCCTGGTTTCTGAAGAGCAGGCCCAGATTGAAATGCCCTTCCGGTTTTCCCGGGTTCATATCGATCAACGTTTGAAAATGCCGTTTCGCATCCTCAAAATTGAGCGTTTGCATGTATATGCTGCCGAGCAGTGACCGGGCTTCGTAGTTGTCCGGAGAGAGATCCAGGATTCCCTTGCAGATTTCGATGGCCTTATCCATATTTCTCTCGGCCATGTAAAGCCCGGCAAGGATCAGCTGCGCTGAAACAAATTCCTCCCGATCCTCCTGAACCTTAAGCAGCGCTGTTTTTGCCGCGTCGGGCCGGTTGCCCTTCAGAAGGGCAAGGCCCTTGTAATAATAGATGCGGCTGTCGTCTTCATGTTCACTGGCAAGACGCCGCAGCTCGGACAACGCTTCGTCCGTATCGCCCTGGGCGATATGGATCCGCGTTTCAAGTATTCTTGCAGGCAGGTAATCCGGATGTTCCCGCCGGATCGCCGCAAGATTTGATTTTGCTTGGTCCACCCGGTTTGCGCCAAGGTGCAGGCCGGCTGTTTTAAAAAGCAGGTCCGGGTTGTCGGGCTGCTTTTCAAGTCCGGCCTCACAAATCGCCATGGCTTTTTCCGGCTGGTTGATGGCCTCGTAAAACGAGGCGGCGACGAGATAGAGGTTGGCCGCGGCCGGATTGGTTTCAATCGCCTTTAAGTAGGCCGATTCCGCACGGTCCCATTTTTGGGTGTGAACATAGAAGTTGCCCAGCAGGATATAGAGATTGGGGTCATCCTCCCTGAGGGCAATGGCTTCCCCGAGAACCTCCCGGGCGGCATCAAAATTTCGGGTCTGCATGTGAAGCCCGTAAAGGGAGATATACGGCTGCAGGACGCGGGGATTGTTTTCCGTGGCATCATGCAGCGTGGCGGCAGCATTTTCCGTGTCCCCCCGGTGCAGCTGGAGCCGGGCCAGGTTGAGATACGCCTGGACCTCGGCCGGGTTGATGTCGATGACCCGGTTGAAGGCGTCCATTGCCTTTTCCAAATCATCGGTTGATGCATAGGCATATGCCTGCAGGGTCAATGCGAAGATGTTGTCCGGGGATTCGCTTAGCACCTCCTGCGTAATTTCAAGCGTTTTGTCGTGATCCCGTCTTAACAGGTATAGGTTGGCCAGGCGCAGCCGGGCATCCGTCAGCCCTTCGTCCATCTCGGTTGCGGTTTTAAGGTGTTCAAACGCCTGGGTAATATTCCCCAGACGGAGATAAACCTCTCCCAGCCTGGCGTACGCCTCTGCGAAAGCGGGATCGATTTCAATTGCTTTCATCAGGTTGTCCCGTGCGCAGGTATACTGCTCGTTTTCAAAACACTGCCCTGCTTTATCAAGAAAATCGGATTTGCGCTCCGTCTTGTCGGCGCAGCCCGTTGCAATGGAAATGATAACAAGAAATGCAAAACCGGTTTTAAAAAATCCGTAAAACCGGCTGCCGCTGATCAAGCAGGATATGGAGGCGGATAACGGTCTCATTGAATTTT
The DNA here is from genome assembly GCA_003551985.1 of Desulfobacteraceae bacterium. The sequence continues at coordinate 2,525 of PUOB01000343.1, forward strand.
TCATTTGCGTATTCAATTTTTGATAGTCTTGTAAAAAGTCGATTTTGGACGGCACGGCAAATATTTTGCCTGATTCGCATGTTGATATAATCCAAACCCAAATCGAATGATAAAAAAATCGATTTCGATCCTGAATAAAGACAATCTCGTGGCTATGTGAAACGTTCCATGATGCGCTTCCTTCGTCAGCACATCCTATGACCCTGCTTCTGCCACGCCATCACCAGATGCTCGTTGTCGTTGTCGTAATCGTAATCGGTTTTTTCAAACGCTTATATTATGAAATCCCACAAGAAGTCCCGGCCCCAAGCTTGATGGCGTCGTAAAAGCCCGCCTTTAATGCGGACCCCTTGATAATTGCTTTTTAAACCCGGCTTCGTTGTCAGGTTCATTTGCCCGCGGACGGGCTGCATGAATACAAAAACGTTTACAGCATCAACGGCAGATAGTATAAATCAAAAAAACCAGGGAATCTTTGATCCCTGTGACCATTTTTACCAGATGACCGGGTTTAATAAAAGGATTTTGTGGTTTTCGATGCCGGTCCATTGCGGCGGATCACCTGGAGACGCAGAACAAAGACGCAGAACCCGGAAACACGGGAAATTCGGGGAGATGAAACCAATGTGGGATGAAAATTTGCTTTCGGGCAGACGTATTGTTCTGTGCGTATCCGGGGGAATTGCGGCCTACAAGAGCGTTGAACTGCTCCGGCAGCTACAGAGGGCGGGTGCCGATGTCAAAGTCGTGATGACGAACAACGCCCGTGCGTTTGTCGGCGATATAACCTTTGCGGCCATTTCCGGGCATCCGGTGTTTACCGGGATGTTCGGGGAAATGGCGGATCCTGAAATGCGCCATATAAGCTGGGCCAGGGACGCCGATGCCGTGGTTGTTGCGCCTGCTACGGCCAATACCATTGGAAAGCTTGCCGGCGGCATCGCCGATGATGCGCTGTCCACGCTCATGATGGCGGTTACAGCCCCGCGGCTGATCTGTCCTGCCATGAACACCCAGATGTATGAAAACCTGGCGGTTCAGCGGAATGTCGACATCCTCGAGGGCGACGGGTTCATTATCGTGGAGCCGGGGCAGGGGGAGTTGGCCTGCAAGGAAACGGGAC
>PUOB01000292.1 GCA_003551985.1 Desulfobacteraceae bacterium
GTTGTCCTGGCGGTTTTTTTCGGCAAGGCCGTAAAAATGGCCTGCGGGGAATACCATACCCATGCCGCAACCGCCGGGCTGTCGCTGCAAAACCTTGCCGAGCGGGTAGCGGGCGTATGCAATGATGCGGCCCTGGCCCGGTCGGTGGGATCTGCCAACACGGCCAGGGAGGCGTTTTTCATGATCCAGGCGGCGTGCCCGGAAATGTTTGATACCATCACCGCGCAAATCGTTGAAAACGCCCGGCGGTTTTCAAAAAACAGAACCGCCGTCCGGGTGATTTTGTTTGATTTTGACGGAAACGTCCTGTCGGATATAAGAAGCGATAAAGGAGAGACATGAATACCGTACACGTTATCGGTGTGGGGCTGGGATACGGCGACATCACCGAAAAACAGCACACCATCATCGCACGCGCCGGGGTCCTGGTTGGCGGGAGGCGGCAACTGGGGTGGTTTGCCGAACATGACGGCGAAAAACGCGAGATCACCGCACCCGTCGATGAGGTCATCGAAGATATCCGCCGGCTGTCAAAAACCCGCCGCGTAGTGGTCCTGGCCAGCGGGGACCCACTCTTTTACGGCATCGGCGAAACCCTGGCCGCACGGCTGGGCACCGACAATATTCAAATCCACCCCAACGTGTCGGTCATGGCCGCCGCCTTTGCCCGGATCGGGCGCACCTGGAAGGACGCCGTCGCCGTGAGCCTGCACGGCCGGGGGGAGAATCCCGGGTTCCCGGCGGCGCTCGCTGAAAACCGCCCTGTGTTTGTTTTCACGGACCGGCAGACCACGCCTGTCCATGTTGCACGCACGGCCTTTTCCAATGCGGATCAAAATATCCGCATGTGCGTACTGGAGCGCCTTGGGGAGACAGACGAGCGCATCACCTGGATCGACACGGCAGAAGCGGCAAAAAAAGACTGGAGAACGCCCAATGCGGTGATCATCCTGCCGGAGGCACCCGGAAAACAGTGTGCCGGTTTTTCACCCGCACCGGGATACCCGGATGACGCGTTCGCCCACGATGCCGGGATGATTACCAAACCGGAGGTTCGCGCCATATCCCTGTCAAAGCTTCACCTCCGGGAACGCCACGTGATGTGGGACCTGGGCGCCGGAAGCGGGGCGGTGGCCGTCGAAGCGGCAGGGGCGCTGCCACGCGGCCGGGTCGCGGCCGTGGAAAAAAACCCCGCGCGCATTGCCAATATCCGTGAAAACATCCAGCGGTTCAACGTAAAAAACGTGGACGTCCACCACCTGACACTCCCGGACGGGATGGATGATTTGCCCGACCCGGACCGGGTATTTGTCGGCGGCGGCGGAAAAGACCTGCCCGCAATCCTCCGCGCGGCTGCAAAGCGCCTTGCACCCGGCGGCCGCATGGTCGTCAACGCCGTGGTGCTCGAAAGCGTAACAGCCGCCCTTGGGGAACTCGAAAAAGGGGGGTTTTTGACCGAAACCGTCTGCGTACAGGTGAACCGCGGCGCTGCAATGCCCGCAGGCACCCGGTTTTGCGCAAATAACCCGGTGTATGTCATCGCCGCCCAAAAGCCTGCAGGAATGGCGGATATAACCGGAAAACGAGATAGAAACGGTTCCTTTCCGGTTCTTTTTGTCGGCGCCGGGCCCGGTGATCCCGAACTGATCACGCTCAAGGGGAAAACCGCGCTGGAATCCGCCGATCTGGTGGTTTACGCGGGCTCCCTGATACCCGATGCGGCCCTTGCATGGACAAACCCCGCGGCTGAAACCCAAAACAGTGCCACCATGCACCTGGACGAAATGGTCGGACTGATGGCCGAAGCCCAGCGGGCCGGCAAACGGGTGGTCCGTCTCCACTCGGGCGATCCCTGCCTTTACGGCGCGATTGCCGAGCAAATGAACGCCCTGGAAGCCGAAAACATACCCTTTGCGGTCATACCCGGGGTCACGGCCGCGTTTGCCGCGGCCGCAGCACTCGGGGTGGAATACACCGTGCCCGAAAAAACCCAGACGCTGATTCTGACCCGGGCGGCCGGGCGCACGCCCGTGCCGGAAGCTGAAGACCTGGCAAGCCTTGCCGGCCACAAAGCGGCCATGGCGATCTACCTGTCCGCCGGACTTGCACAACAAGTGGAAGCGGCCCTGGTCTCCGCCTACGGCACCGACGCCCCCGTGGCGGTGGTGCACCGCGCCTCCAGGCCGGATGAAAAGACGATCCGAACCACCGCCGGCGCGCTTTCCAGGACCATGGCCGATTGCGGCATCACGTCGACCGCGCTCATTATCGCCGGTCCCGCGCTGGGGGCAAACCGGGGGGTGGATGCGGCTTCAAAACTGTATGACAAAAATTTTACGCACGGCTGCAGAAAGAAAACGACATGAACCCTTCATGGCAATCGATGGCAATCTGGGCCATCACCCCGGACGGCGCGGCTGTTGCCGAAAACATCGCCAGAAAAATGCCCGGCGCGGTTATATTTACCGGCAGGGCCGTAGCCTCTCCGCCGGAGGGCGCCGCACCGTTCACGTCGCTGGCCGATGCAGTCAGCCGGGAATTTTCAACATTCGAGGCGCATGTATTTGTCATGGCCGCGGGCATTGCCGTTCGCATGATCGCGCCGCACATCGGGTCCAAACAGACGGACCCGGCCGTTGTGGTTGTCGATGATGCAGCCCGGTTTGCCATCAGCCTTTTGTCCGGCCACCTGGGCGGGGCCAACACGTTGACCGGCATGGTGGCCCATTTTTCCGGTGCCGCGCCGGTGGTCACCACCGCCACGGACAACGCCGGCGTTCCGGCCGTCGACATGATCGCAAAGCAACACGGGCTTTTCATTGAAAACCCGGAAGCGGTCAAAACCATCACCATGGCCTTTTTGACCGGCCGACGGGTATGGCGCCATGACCCCTGGAAAATAACCGATGCCGGGCTAAAGCATTACACCGAAGCAATGCCCGATGGTGCTGACGATGTAAGTTTTTCGGATGCACCGGGCATTGTCGTCGATTACACCCTGAAAGACCGCCCAAAAAACGTGCTGGTGGCCCGGCCGCGCATCCTGGGCGTAGGCGTGGGGTGCAACAGCAATACGCCCGCGGACGAACTGATCTGCGCCGTGCAGGCGATTTTTGATCAATACGGCATCTCCACCCACAGCATCCGGCATTTCGCCACCATAGACAAAAAAACCCGGGAGGCGGGCATGGTGGAAATGGCCGCGTATTTCAACCGCCCCCTGGCCGGGTTTTCAAAACAAGCACTGGGGAGCGCAACCAGCGTTCCCACCCCTTCGAACATGGTCCTCAAACACATGGGAGTGACAAGCGTATGCGAAGCAGCGGCAATAGTATCCATGGACACAACGCATCTGCTGATACCCAAGCAGAAGACGAAAAACACGACCCTGGCCGTGGCAGTAAAGCCTTATACATAGCCGGCATCGGCCCCGGGGGGATCGAACACATGTCCGGGCGGGCAAAAGCGGTTATCGCGGCGTCCGACACCATCGCCGGGTATACCCCCTACATCGACCTTGTCCGCCCTCTGATCGCCGGGAAAAACATAATCTCCACGGGCATGCAAAAAGAGGTGGACCGCGTGTGGCAGGCCGTCGAAGCCGCCAACAGCGGCCGTACCTGCACGCTGGTCTGCA
>PUOB01000170.1 GCA_003551985.1 Desulfobacteraceae bacterium
GCCTTCCGGGCATCATCGAGCACCAAGGGCTCGCCGGTTCGCCGGACATAGCTGATGATCCCGGAAGACAACTCATTGCTGTTCTCCACGGGTGTTGACTGCAAAACTGAAATGTCCTCGGCATTGATATCCGCTTTGGCATCGATCACGAACCGCTCGTCTCGGTTAAGGATCAGAAATGCCTTTTCAGCGCAGGAATTTTCAATAATCACACGCATCAGCGTTATGAGCAGCTTTTCCAGCTGGATTTCGCTGGAGATGGCCTGGGACATCTTCATCATGGCATTGATATCAAGCCGGTTTTCACTGCCGGCCGATACAGCGGCCGCTGCCGGATCATCGGGAATAAGCGTTCCGGTCCTTCCGGGGGCCGTTTCGAGGAGCCGGGCGTGTTTTTCCTCAAGCTGGCGGACCTTGGCATGCGCCCCCCATTTCATATACAGGTCATGGGCTTTGGCGATATGGGAAGCGGCAAAATCCGTTATGCCGTGGGCGTCAAAAAACAACCCCAGTCGCTCGCTGGCAAGGGCGGCTTCCTGGATGTACTCGTTTTCCAGGGCGCCCTGGACGGCCATTTTGTAAAAATCGATTGCCTCTTTGTCTTTCCCCTTGACACGGGCCAGTTCCGCTTCCACCAGGTGGTATTTGTGAAGAAAATTGGCCGGCGCGTGGTGTGCCCATGCGGCCATCTTTTTCTGGCTGCGGGCGACACGAGACAATATTCGTCTCTTTTTAACATAACCGGCCGCGTCCAAACCCGACAGGCAGGCAAGCGAAGCATAGAAAAAAATGGATGGATAGATCAGGCTGCCGGCGCCGCCCCCGAGATGCCGGCGCATTAATTCTTCGGCATGCCGGCAAGCTTCGACGGTATTTTTGAAATGGACGGCGAGCATCATTTTGGTAAAGTATAAATGCCTCAGGGCGAGTTTATCATTGGCATTTTCGTGGACGGCCAGCATCTCATTTTCATCATAGACGCTTCCGACCATGGCGCATGGATTACCGCCCTGACCTTGCAGGTTCAACACCGCCTGGTGATAGATCCGGACCACGTTGAGGTTTGAGGTCTGGCCCAGCCGGCTTATGCTGTCCTTGAATTTTTGAAACTCATCGTTAAGCTCATCAAGAGAAGCGGCCAGGAAAAAACGCGTGTATCCGTGGACCATCATCGAATGCCCGGCAAACTCCGGATCACCGTGGGATGTACCGCTTTTGGCCGCTTCCAGAAGCGGCCCCACGCTGTTGGCCGCGTGCTCCTTCCAGTGCCGGACAAACGAATTGAAGACCATCAGGGTGCGGGCCCGGTATTCCGGGTCATCCATTTTCGCCAGAAGAGACAATCCCATTTGTCCGAATTCATATCCCTTGTCTATCCTGCCCAGCGTGCACAGGATAAAGCCGTAACCGGCGTATATATAAGGCGAAAACCCGGTGTTGCCATGCTTCAAAAACGTCCGCATGAGCCGGAATATAATGAGCGGCAGAAGGTTCGGGGCGGTCCAGTAAGCCGTGGAGGTGATTGTTGCCATTACATCCACCTGGGCCTGTATCGTTGGATCGCTCATCATGGGGAGATTCAGGAAATCCGAAGGTTTTTTACCCCTTATGGCCAGCCGGGTCTTGACCATTTCCTTGAGAATATGACTTTTTTTGGGGTTTCCCGGAAATGCGGCCCCCAGTGAGTGCAGCAGCGAAAGACCCGTCTGGAGAACTTCATCGAGGTGGTTTTGCGCCATCAAGGCATGGAGCCTGACGATTTGAACCTTTACCTGATCATTGACGGATCGGGCATGATTGATAACCGCTTCGGTCAGGCGATACATCATGTCATACTCGACGTTCAGATAGGCAGCCTTTGCACCGCTGGTGTACAGCCAGAGAGCAAGATCGTAATGACTGTCCCAGAAAGACCGGTCGTCCCCGCTTGGACCGGCTGCTTTGAGCTGTTCAATGCCGGTCTGAAAATAGTGAAAGGCTGCTTCGAATGCCCCGGAAGACAAGGCTTTCTCACCGGCGCGGCCGTTCAGCCGGGCCGTCTGCAGCGTCTCTTCATCCGTTGAAATCAATTCGCGCGCGATATTCAGGTGATTGACAATGTCGATGCCATTTTCCCCGAGCTGTTCAGCAGACGCGTGGTCAAGAAGATATCTGCCGATAGAGTAGTGGGTTTGCTTTCTTTCGGTTTCTGAAAAAAGCCGGTAAACCGCTTCGCGTATCCGGTCGTGGCTGAAAATGCCGATATCCCCTTTAAAACGGATCAACCCTTCCGCCTCGGCGGGCGCCAGGTCGGCCACAACGTCACTCAAGGCTTTGCCGTGGCACGCCGCAGCGACGTACAGGTCAAACCGGCTGCCGCAGCACGCGCAAACCCGAAGGATCTCACGGGTTTCATCCGGCAGACGGGAAATTTTCTCCGCCATGAAGTCCACCACGTTATCCGTCACCTGGAAATCGGCCGCTTTTTCAATATCCCACTGAAACCCGGATTCCGGCTCAAGAAACAGGATATTCCTGTCGTAGAGAATTTTCAAAAACTGGTGGATGAAAAATGGATTGCCATGGGCCTTCTGGTGGACAACGACGGAGAGGTCTCCTGCCTTCATGAGATCGCAGCGCAATACATGCGAGACCAGCTCGCAGACATTCTCCACCGATAGCGGCGGCAGGGAAACAGCGTTGATCGACGCCCCCCGCTTCCCGGCATCGTCAAGGATTAAAGGCAGCGGGTGCGCGGCGTCCACCTCGCCGTCCCGATAAGCGCCGATAATCAGCAGGTGACTGACTTCCGGCGCCAGGGCCAGCATCCGAAGAAAATCCAGGCTCGCCGTGTCCGCCCATTGCAGGTCGTCCATGAAAATGACCAGTGGGCTTGTCTCCGTGGCGCAGGCCCGGACAAATTCCCGGAACACGAAATTGAACCGTATCCTGGCCTCTTCCGGCCCGAGCAGCGGAATCGCCGCCTGCTTCCCGATGATGTACCCGAACTCGGGGATGAACTCCGTCAGCAGCGTTGCGTTGATCCCCACGGCCGAAAGAATCCGCTCTTTCCATGCGGCAACCCGGGCGTCGCTCTCGCAGAGCAGCTGGCCGGCAAAATCCGTGAAAGCTTGAATAACCGGGTAATAGGGGATATTTCGTTTGTATTGCTCCGCCTTGCCCGAAATGAAATACGCCCGGCCGGCCGCCAGGGGCTTATGAATCTCGTTGATCAGCGACGACTTGCCAATCCCGGCCGCCCCGGAGACCATGAAGACTTCCCTGGCGCCGCCGGCCGCCCGTTCAAACGCGGCCATGAGCTGGTCTACCTGGGCTTTTCGGCCGAACAGCTTCTCCGGGACATGAAATCCGATGGGCCGGTCCTGCCGGCCGGGCTCAAAATGCCCGATTTCGCCCTGATTTTGGAACTGCCGGTCGCATTGATGGAAGTCCGCCATGACGCCGTAGCCGCTCTGGTAGCGGTCCTCGATCGTCTTGGAGAGGAGCTTCATGACGATTGCCGACAAAACTGGCGGCACCGCATTGTTTTTCTCAGACGGGGCCGCAGGCTGCCGCGCGATGTGGGCATGGATGATTTCAACCGGGTCGTCGGACACAAACGGCGGGGCACCGGTCAGCAGCTCGTAGA
>PUOB01000378.1 GCA_003551985.1 Desulfobacteraceae bacterium
TCTACTTCACCCTTATCAACGTGGTCCTGGCGATTTTCAACCTCATCCCCATCCCGCCGTTGGACGGGAGCAAAGTGCTGGCCGTGCTTCTGCCCCCCCAGGCCAGGGAGGCATATGAACGGATCGGCCCCTACGGCATCCTCATACTTGTTTTGTTTTTGATGTCCGGGGCATTGGGCGCCCTGTTCACAAACATCATCCGGCCCATCACGATGTTCCTTGTCGGGGGGTGAGCCCGGACCGGCCAAACCATCAACGTCATTGACCTTCGGAGAAACGACAAATGACCGAAAAAAAACGGATTGTCAGCGGCATGCGCCCCACGGGCGCCCTTCACCTGGGCAACCTCCACGGCGCGCTGACCAACTGGATCAATATGCAGGACGACTACGACTGCTTCTTTTTTATCGCGGACTGGCATGCCCTGACGTCCGACTACGAGAACCCGGGCAATATCGCCGGCTATTCGCAAAACATGATGATCGACTGGCTGGGGGCGGGGCTCGACCCCGAAAAATGCACCCTTTTCCGCCAATCCGCGATCCCTGCCCATGCCGAGCTGTTTCTTATCCTGTCCATGATCACACCGGTTCCCTGGCTGGAGCGCAACCCCACCTACAAGGAGCAGATAGACGCCTTAAACAACAAGGACCTGTCAACCTTCGGGTTTCTGGGCTATCCCGTGCTCCAGGCCGCGGACATCATTATCTACCGGGCGAACGGGGTTCCCGTGGGCATCGACCAGGCGCCCCATATCGAAATCACCCGTGAAATCGCCCGCCGGTTCAACCACCTGTACGGCCGGGTTTTCCCGGAGCCGGAAACGATCCTGACCGAAACGAGCAAAATACTGGGGCTGGACCGCCGCAAAATGAGCAAAAGCTACAACAATGCCATCTACCTGTCCGACTCGCCGGATGAAATACGGAAAAAAACCGCCCAGATGATCACCGACCCCCAGCGCATTAAAAAAAGCGACCCGGGCGACCCGGATGTGTGCAACGTATTCACCTTCCACCGGTTTTATTCGCCGGCCGAAACCGTCGCCGAGATTGATGCGGCCTGCCGCAGCGCCCGGATCGGGTGCGTCGCGTGCAAGAAAAAAATGGCCGATTACCTGGTTGCCTACCTGGCCCCCATCCGCGAACGGATCGATTATTTTAAAGAAAATCGCCGCATGGTCAATGACATCCTTGAAAACGGCAACCAAAAAGCCGCGCGGGAAACCGAAAAAACAATGGAGCACGTCAGGGAAGTCCTGCGCATGGAAACCAAAAACGGGAAGGCGGGATAAAGGGCGCTTTTATCGTCAAAATCGATACGCATTCACCTATGCCGGAAGAAAACGCATCCGAACAGGCCTACCAGGTCAAACTGGCGCATGTATTCGAAGGTCCGATGGATCTTCTGCTGCATTTGATCCGAAAAAACGAACTCGACATCTACGACATCCCCATCGCCTTTATCACGGAGCGGTTTCTTGAATACATCGAGTGGATGAAGGCCATGAACATCAATGTGGCGGCGGATTTTCTGGTTATGGCCGCCACCCTGGCGCATATCAAGTCAAAAACCCTTCTGCCCGATTCGAAACCGGATCCCGACGAGGCCGAAGATCCGAGGGATGCCATTGCCGGCCCCCTTATCGAATACATCCGGATGAAAGCCTCGGCTGAAGCGCTGGCCGGCCGGAACATCCTCGGAGAGGACGTCTTTGCCCGCAGCCCGGCCGAAGCGGACCGGGCCCGGCCCTCGGCCGATGTGCCCGTCGAAGGCGATGTATTCGAACTGGCACGAACATGGCGCAGCATCATCGAGCGGGCAACCCCCGCACTCTCCTATGAAATCACGCCGGAGCGGATCTCAGTCAAGGACCGGATGACCGAAATACTGAACCTGCTGGCGGAAAAAGAAACCGTGGCCTTTACGGCGCTGGTAAGCCCCGGGGAAAACCGGAGCGAGGTGGTGGTTTCCTTTCTCGCCGTCCTGGAAATCGCCCGCCTTAACCTGGCGGAGATATCCGGTCCTTCCGGAAACGGCGATTTTACAATCAAGGCCCTGTAGCGTCCAATGGATGAAACCAAAAACATCATAGAAAGCCTCTTGTTCGTCTCCGACGGCCCCCTTGCCATTGAACAGATCAAATCCGTGCTGCCGGATACGCCCGCCGCCGAGATCCGCCGGGCCATAAGCGCGCTGGCATCGGACTACGAGGCGCGCAACAGCCCGATCCTGTTAAGCGAAGTCGCAGGCGGGTTCCAGCTCCGGACGCACCCCGGGTACAAGCCCTACATCCACAAACTCAAAGCACCCAACCCGGTGAGATTGAGCAAGGCATCCATGGAGACGCTGGCTATCGTGGCCTACCAGCAGCCGGTCCTTAGAAGCGAGGTCGAGCACATCCGCGGCGTCAACTCCGGCAACACCCTGCGATATCTTCAGGAAAAAAAACTGATCCGGGTGCTCGGCCGCCGCGACGTTCCGGGCCGGCCGCTGGTATACGGCACCACGAAAAAATTCCTCGAAACCTTCGACCTCAAGGACATAAAGGACCTGCCCAAACCCGACGAAATAGAAGACGACGCGGCGCCGTCGACAAAAACACATCCTCCGGGGTACGAAACGCCCGACCTCCCCCTGGAAACAGGGCGATCCCCGACCGACACCCCCGGCGACCCCGGCACTTTCCTAAACAACGAAACTGGCGGCGAAAACAACACGTAACCGCAGATACCAGGGAATCCGGAGATACCAGGGAAAGCGGCACCCGGGCTTAAAAAGGCGGCTCCAAAAAAAACCGGGCTTGACTTCGGGCGAATAATTTTTTATTCATTCCGTATCAGGCAGCATACAGGGGCGGTTAACTCAGCGGGAGAGTGCTACCTTCACACGGTAGAAGTCACTGGTTCAAACCCAGTACCGCCCACCAGAAATGACAAGGATTTTCAGGCATCATTGCCGGCAAATCCTTTTTTTTATGGCATAAGAAATGTTTTTTTATTGCCACAAAATTCAGCTCGACTTTGCCGTCGCCGGTTCTGAAAATGATCCGGCGATCTTTTCCGGCAAGACCGGCCATCTACAATCCACACGAACCGCATTTTGCAGATATCACAATCCGGTTCAATATTATTGCGCTGTCACAAAGCGTATTACCACTTATGGTTAAATGAATGCGCCTGTATGGCAGCACTTGAACCGCCAACATGCAAGGGGCAGGGCATGTGCCGGGGAGCGCAATGATAGCCGTGGTGCTCTTCTGACGGATAACTTTTTCCCATGTGAATTCAAGGTTTGCGGTGAGTACGAGGACAGGTTCAGATTCTGCTGCTCCGACCATCAGAAGCCGGGGTAATAATGTGGCGCTTGAATCCATAGTTCCACCGCAATGGCTGCAATCAAGCCTATGGCGGTAACCATCCGGTATCCCTGCTGGGAAAATATCTGCTGAAAGCGTTTGTCCGAGGCTTGACCGGATATTGCATACGAGCGTGGTGATCAAGCAAGATAGTGGCTGAACGAAAACCGTCTTTTTCACCAATTTCTGCGTCAGGCTCAAATTTTAATCCTCAAAATACGTCCAGTATTCCTGCGGTTAAAATTATCGCCTTCCTTGAACTTGGCGAAA
>PUOB01000012.1 GCA_003551985.1 Desulfobacteraceae bacterium
CGGCCTGCCCGTAAAAGCTATATACCCCTGCACCCGGAAACCGTTTCTTCAACGCCTCCAGCAGCTCCGTCGGCATTGCCGATGCGCCGCAGCAAATCTTTGTCAGGCTGGAAAGATCATATCCGCCGAAATCCGGATGACGAAGAATGTCAATCCACAGCGTTGGCGTTGCAAACAACGTGGTCGCTTTGTATGCCTCGATGGCTTTCAGGATTTCATTGATATCCGGGCCCATCAGCACATTGGTTCCGCCGATATAAAAAACCGGGTTTAAAAAAGCATCCCGCTGCATGCTGTGATAAACGGGAAGCGCATTGATGCTGACATCCGATGAATCATACTTCCCATCGATGATGCAGCTCATGTATCCGGCAATCAGTGCCTGATTGCTCATTACCACTGCCTTGGGGCCGACCTCGGTACCGCTTGTATAAACCATCTGGCAGGGCTCCTCGATCCGCAAAACCGTATCGGGCTCCGTATCCGAATATTGTCGGTGCCAGGCATCAAACTCCGTGAACCTGTCATCGGGCGGAAGCTGCCCCATTCCCTGACCGGACCAGATAAGGGCCCTCACGGAAGGCATTGCCCGATAATGGCCGCGAACCAGGTCGTAGAGAGAATCCTCCACAACAAGAACCTTGCTGCGGCAATGATTGATACAATTCTGGATCTCGGATCCGGTGAGCATATAGTTTAACGGCACATAGACGGCCCCGGCCTTGCAGCACCCGATCCAGGCCAGTATATGATGGAGGGTGTTGTGGGCCAAAACCGCCACGCGGTCAAATTTTTTAACCCCAAGACCGATCAGTGCATTTGCAGTCCGGTTGCATGCCTTTTCAAGCGCCGTGTACGACACGCAGCTGCCCTGAAAAATCAGGGCGGTTTTCTCCGGATAATGATAGGCGCTTCTACGGATCATATCCGCAACCACCCACCGGTTGGCGCGATTGTAACGATCAGCCAGAAAATCAACACCCTCCCGGCTGAAAGCGTCAAAAGAAGACGGATCGTTCCCCCTGCCTGTCTGCATTATCGAAGCCCTCCTGATATCCAGCACTATTTTAGTTTCATCCCACCGGGTATACGAAATTCCTGAACAAACCGATCTATGGCGCAGACATTTCGTTTTCCGACAAAAAAACCCGCAGTTGGTTCATCATATATACCCGATAGCATAGTCATTGCAAACAATTCAATGCTTCCCGACCCCTTTGACCTGATCCGAATACCCGGCGAAGTATGCAAATCCTTCTACAACGACCTTGACTCTCCGTGGAAACAGGAGTAGAAATGTAGAAAAGATTCCTCCGCTGACGCAAACCGGGCTGCTGCCGAGTAAGTCCACAATGCATAGTGTCCGTACCATACCGGAATTAAAAAAGGCCTTGAAAAACAAGAACGCATTGCCTGATGGCGTACAAGGAACAGGAAAACAACTCCGGAAAGAATTTTATGGATCCGTCAACCAGAGAATTGGCTCACGAGATGAACAGCATACTGGCCATTATCCGGGAAGAGGCTGGATGGATAGAGGATATCCTTGGCAGAAAAGACATGCACAATCTTGCAAACTACGGGGAGCTTACACGCTCGCTAACCGAGATCATCCGGCAGACACTTTGCTGCAAGGAAATCGTTCAGGGGTTGCGCAGCTACCCTTCCGCTGACAAAGTGCCCCGGCAGACGCGGCACGACCTGAACAACCCGCTTGCGGTCATCCGTGAAGAGGCCGGGTGGATGCAGGATCTTCTGGGAAAAAACGATATAATAAAAAACGCGGATAATGATGAACTGACGAACTCTTTATCTGAAATCAAAAGACAGGCAATCCGTTGCAAAGAAACGACACAATGCATTGGAAGGGGTTCCGGGGACCCGGAATAGCCCCTGCCCCGGGCATTCCTCGAGAAATGTAAGGTAATACCATTAAAGGGGTGTGCCGGCTATCCCGGCACACCCCTTTAATGGTATTGGTCATTTATCGGGAAAATAGATTTATCCGGCAAAATAATCCAGGATAAGCGGGTATATATAAAACAAAACGATTAAAACAGCGGCGCTCAGCGGCCAGAACCACCAGTTCTTTATAAATTGCGGATCCCAGGTGTTTTTACCCCGCGGCAGGTTGTGCAACGGCTTGAGCATCTGATACACAGGGTCTGTATTTTTGCCGCCATCTTCTTCAGGAGACGGATCTTTTACTCCGCCTTCAGGTTCAACGCCCGCATCCGTTTTATTTTCTGCCGAATCCCTTTTCTGGTGCATTACGTTTCCAAAACATCCCTAAAATGTGTACACAGTATGCCCGCCTGCCGTGAGTGTCAGAACCGGACCGATTTTTCAAGCTTGTCAAGCCGGCTCCGCTCTTCAGCTTTTTTCAATCTTTCGTCCCGCTCATTTTTCACTTCAAAGGCACCGTTGATTTTTAAAACCAGGTTGTCGATTTCACAAGGCTTCATGAGATAATCATATGCGCCGGTTCGCATTCCTTCGATAGCCGTATCAACGGTTCCGTGGCCGGTCAGCAGAACAACCTCGATACCGGGGTTCGATTTTTTGATTTCTGTAAGCGTTTCTATCCCGTCCAGCCCCGGCATCTTGATGTCCAGAACAATAATATCGACGCTGTTTTCCTTTACATAATCAATCGCTTCCATGCCACTGCCCAGATCCGCCACCTCAAAACCCTTTTCCCTGAGCCTTTTGGCAAGGGTTGTACGGAATCGTTCTTCGTCGTCCACCAGAAGCAGCCTGGGCCCGCTTTTTTGTCGACTATACATCTCATCCCCCTTTACGTGGTTTTAAAAATGACGCTTTCGTAAAACGCCCGATGCCTGCCCATTAATTAGTGCCTGAGCGAAAACCGTCTTTTTAGCCATTTTCTGTGTCAGACTCAAATTTTGAAGCATTCGCAAAACGTCGCGATCTGAAGGCTTTGTAAAAATTCCAACATCCGCGCCGACTCGAAAAATCCCGATTTTCGTTCAGCCACTAATTCGGATCACCCTTAAAAAGAATATATTTTGCAAAACATTGCCGGTCAAGGAAAAAGACTTTCTGCCGTCATGAACGAAAAACGGCTTGCAGTGGTTTTGTCAATGGCAGCCGGTCTGCAAAACAACTATCTTCTCCATCTTGTTAAATTATTGCAAAAACAATGCCTGAAAATCAAGAACGCAATTAAGTGGCTGTATCCGCATTCCAAAGGCCGGGTTCAAAACGAAGCCAAACCCGGGGAGTCATTCATTCCCGCATCTGTCATTTTCCTGTGCAACCTCGTTGCTTACACCTGTAACCGAATACCGGACACTTTCTGCCCTCCGGGCCCAGTGAAAACAGGACCGCCCCCTGAAACCGGCGCCTCATGAATTCATCCCCCGCTCCGATCACCCGGCACCGCGTGCGTATTACCGGGAACAAGGCCATCAGGCAAACCTGCTTAACGAAACGATGGCATGTACATTGCACTGCAGACAATAAAAGCCCCTTTCTCCAAACCCATAACAGGAGATAGCTTTATGGCGGTCAATTTTCGCATTCAGCGCCACAGGAAAAACGATGAGCTTCACCTGAACCTGATCGGCGATTTTGACGGCAGTTCCGCGATGGAGCTGCTTCATGAACTTCGCCGGCATGTTGGCAAAGCCCGAAAAATATACGTACATACCTGTTTTATATCCTCCATGATACCATTCGGCGAAGAGGTATTCCAAAAACAATTCCGCCTTTCGGGTAAAAACCCGGACAAACTGGTTTTCACAGGCCGATACGGAAACAGGATGGCATTTCAGAAATGTGCCTGACAGGCAGCCAAACCAAAACCTTACCCGGCAGAAGTACGGAAAATGGACCGCATACTGATATTGGATGATCAGCCGCACCGGAGGGAGAAATTGTGGCGCTATCTTCGGGAGGCAGGCTATGAGACCGCCGCTTCAGGGACACCGGAACACATTGATCAGGATAGTCTATCCGGCATCGATCTTCTGTTGGTCAACTTTCACCCCGATGCGGAGCGCACATGGGACGCATATTTCCTCGCCAGGCAGGTACGCCCGAACCTGCCAGTCGTTGTCTATGCGGAAAACAACTACCAGGCATTCAGAAGTCTGAAACAGGTGGCGGATTCCGTTTGCAAAAGGGAAACGGAAGGCGGATGTGATTCCGGCCGGTGCATTCGCCGGTCCTGACCGGTTCAAAAAGCATCGGCGCCGTCCGGGGTTCAGGCATGATTGACAACGGTGACCATATTGGAAAACACCACGAACCCGGATTTTTCCCGCTTTTTCTTTGACGCGCGGGACCATGAGCTGCTTTCGATCGTCAACGAGATGGTCGAGGGAGACAAGTCCGTTTTGCACGAACAGCGGCGCTTCTTCCACCAGCTCCATCCGCGTGGAATCAAGGAAATGGCAGAATCCAGGGGGCTCAGAATCGCATATGCCGTGGCCCACCTGCTCGAATCCCTGGACACGGGCGAAGTGTCCCAGCGCATAAACGCTCTCAGGGCGCTGCGGGACGAGGCTCTGTTCAGTACGGACCAGGACCTGCAGATGAACACTGCCCGGGTCCTGATCGAAATCATGAAAGACCTCGTGCGTGCCGCCGGCAGCTATCCCCGCCAGCTTGAACTGGCCCATGATTTTCGCATGGCGGCTTCGGGCAAGCCCCGGATTGTCCGACTTTTCCTGAAAAAATACCGGCTGCTGGAAATGCCGGAAGAATGGAACCACCTTGCATTTGATGATCATGTGCATGACGCCAACACCAAGGGTCGAAAATCGGCAACCCACCTGATTATGGATGCATGGATCAAGGGAATCCGAAGGCTGCGGGTAATCTACTACAACTTTATCCGCCCGGACAGCGCCTCCGAACTCATGGAAGCAGCGGCCGTAATGGGAATCGAGGTCCGCATCGGCATCGAGTTTTCGGTTTCCTTTTACGACGGATTTGCACAGATCATATGGGTTCCCCGCGGATTTGCCGATGCCGGCGATTTCATCCGATTTTTATCGGACGATGCCGCAGACGCCCTCATGAACGACGGGGGTGAGGTATCGGATTTTCAGCGCAACCAGGTACTCGGCGTCCTGGAAACCTTTAATCGGGTTCACCGGCCCCTTATCGCCGAAAAATTTGAAATCGACCTTCCGGAACTCGAGGTTGCCGAATTTCTCTCCGGAATCGGCAGCGGCCAGGCATCCCTGCTCCACCTGGCCAAATTCATCCACCGCAAACTCATGCCGGCGTTTCAAGCGAAAACCGAAACGCTGCAAACAGTTTACGAAAGCTGCGAAAATGAGGAAAAAAGCCGCATCGAAGCCGTTATCCGGGAAATGGACCGCTTTGACATGGATGCCATCCATGATGTTTACCTGAAACCGGCGTTCGAAAAACAGCCGACGGAAGAACCGCCGGCCCTGATGCGCTCTTCGGCGCAGGAATTGATCGAACGGCTGGACCGGCTCCGGTCCGGCTATCGCATCACCCTGAACCTGACCCACATGAAGGTGGAGGATGTACTCGAGATTCTGTATGACTGCAAAGGGGTCATTACGCGCCTGGAAATCTTTAACCTCAAGGATCATGCCGACGGGATGACCGGGCATATCCCGGCGATCCACGAACTACAGCAGTCCATCAACACCGGCAACGTTATCCATCTGAAACGGATTATCACCGATATCATCCGAAGACTCGAGGCCGACCCAGAACCTGCCGCTAAAGCGCGCGTCCGCAAAATCAAAGAAATCCTGGCGGACATCGGGTCTTTTAAAGCTATGTATAAAAACAAATCGATCAAGGGCCGGATCGGCAGTGATTCAACGGGATATTCGCCACGGCTCTACGGAATGGGACTCGCCGTTCTGGACTCCCTGCCGCGGCGGGCCCGGAAACAGGTATTACGGGAACATGAAATGCCCCGCCTCGTTATCCCGTTCCATGTGGGCATTTCCTTCCGGGAAACCTGCCGTCTGGACAGCAGCCCAACCGGCTTCTTTTCTTTCCTGGCAGAGCAGGTGCGAAAAATACCGGGATGCCGACATTTCGGACTACCCTGCCACGAAGAGTGGGTTGCCCGGGTGGATTCCATCCGGATGTCAGAAAAGGGCAATATCATAACGCTGGGGGGAGTACACAAGGAAGCGTCAAACAACCTCGTTCCGGAGCCAAAGCCCGAAAAAACGCAGCCGCGCCGTCAGCCGTGGCGTTACCTGCAAACCCGATGGAAAAATCTGTTAAAGCTGACTGCCGGATTCCTGCCCGCATTTTTCACTTTTCTGCTGACCCATGAATGGTGGGTGCTCATGTTTTTCGGAGCATTCCTCTGGTTCGGCATTACCGGGATCCGAAACATTCTTCAGGCCGTTGTCGCAGGCGGCGGCATCCACCGATCCTCCCTGCTGCGCTGGAATGATTATATCAGTTGGGAACGACTGGTTGACTCGCTCATGCTTACCGGCTTCTCCGTCCCCCTTCTCGACTATCTTGTCAAAACGGTGATCATGGACAACGGGCTTGGTGTAACGACAGAGACCGGCCCCCTGATTTTGTATTCGACCATGGCGCTTGTCAACGGGATCTACCTGACCGGCCACAACCTTTTCCGCGGCCTTCCGCGGGAAACGGCGTTTGCCAATTTTTATAGAAGCGCCCTGTCCATCCCCGTTGCTTACGCATTGAGCCGTTCACTGGGAGTTTTACTGGCTTTTGCCGGGGTGACGAGCGTCAGCATGATTCTGCAGAGCTGGGCTGCAGTGATTTCGAAATTTTCTTCCGACCTGGTTGCCGGTTTTATAGAAGGCGCGGTCGACCGGGCAAAAAATATCCGGAACCGGGTAAAGGATTACCAGCAGCGCATGAACCAATTTTCGGAGGTATACGCGAAACTGGAAATGCTTTTTCCCGAAACCGATGTCCATGAGATGCTCGAAAGACCCCGGCAATGGTTCGAATTACCGGATCCGGCCTTAAAGGACCTGCTCCGGATCATGATCATCAATGCCCTGGATCTTTTGTACTTCTGGATGTATCAGCCGCGGGCCAGGACGGCTTTTTCCAGCCTGCTGGCGAATATGCCGGCGGAACAGCGCCGCGTCATTATCCAGGCCCAGAAAATCCTCGGCATGGAAAGAGAAATCAGCCAGATGTTTATCGACGGCATCGCCGGACGGAATTTCTCAAGACCTCTTGCATTTTATCTCGCGCAGTCCGGGAACTATCTCGATGCCGTTGACCAGCTTAACCAATCGATTGAAAGCATTATGCCCCCCAAAAAAAGGAGACCCTGCAATGAATAATCAAAACAAGCTGCTGGTACTGCTGGACGGGTCCGAACGCGCACTGGATGCCATACGATATATCGCATCCATGAAAAACCTGACATCCATGAGTGTTGTTGTACTTTATAACGTATATGCCCATCTCCCCCAGGGCTATCTCGATATGGAAAGACAACCCGAAACCCATGAGGAAAAAACCCGGATCGACTCCTGGCGCAATCTCCAGGAAACGGGGCGAATGCAGTACATGAAGCGTGCCGAGAAAATGTTGAAAGACGTCGGCATCGCAGACGTTGAAATCCAGGTGCGAAAAATCGTCCGGGGCGTTGCCAGGGACATCCTGGCGGAAATCCATGAAGAGTATCTCGCTGTGGTAATGACAAAGCGCGGAATGGGCCTTCTCGCCGGTCTTCCCGTCGGCAGCGTCGCCAACAAACTGCTGCAGAACATATCCGTTACGCCGGTGATCCTGGTTGCCGAAGGCGCGGATCCGAAGCGGCTGCTACTGGGCGTTGACGGATCCGAGAATTCCATGCGGGCGGTTTCCTTTGCAGGCAAGGTACTGGACAGCGGACATGCCATCGAATTGGTTCATGTTATCAGAAACACGCCCGACCCGGATATCATGATGTCTCAGACGGATATCGAGCGCATAAAAACCGATATGGAAGCAACCTTTGAAAAAATGCGGGAGGAACTCATAAAAAAAGGAATACCCGCCGAAAATATATCCCAGGAAATCATTGAGGGCGAGTCCAGCCGTGCGGGAGCCCTCCTCCTGGCAGCCGGCCGGAACGGCTGTGGCACGATTGTTATCGGAAGGAAAGGTCTTTCTATGACCCGAGACTTCTCCATGGGACGGGTCTCTACCAAGATCACCCAGATGAGCAGCAACCATGCGGTATGGATAGTATAGGCCAGTCTGCCATGCGCGAGCAGCCATCATAAAACTTTTGCATGAATCTCCAAAACAGCCTCGACAATCATTAGAAACATCTTGTCTATCCTTTTTCGGGCCGCGGGGGTAATCCCGAAACCGGGGCCAAAGGCGTCCCCCTGAACGGAAAAAACCCACGCCGGCAGCTTTTTGTAATACGATGACCGGGCCAGACCAACAATGGATTCCGGATTCAGAAAATCCGTTTTTACATGGTTTTCAAGCGCTTCCGGCAGAACACGACTGCAGCGCCACCCCCCCTCCAGAACATCTCCTGTGGCAACAACAAAAATAACCGAATGCGCATACTTTAGCTCCATGGCAATTTCCGGGCTCAATCGGGGTTTTGTCAGAAACCGGAAACAATCGGAGACATGGAGTACGCCCGCCAGCCTCTCGACAACAAACGGCCCGATTCCGTCATCCCGGCGCTGTTTGTCGCCACAACCGACAATCAGTATCCGGGCCGCTTCCGGTCCGTGATTGTCCTGGTTTTGCTGACGGCTTACAGGAATGTTCATCGGGCGCTCCTCCATCCCGCTAACAACCATCAAAGTCAAGCTTCAGTTCATATTCCCGGCTGCCGCGGTGTTGCTTTATGTCAAACCCCATTTTTTCCGCCATCGCCAGCATCTTGGTATTGCCGGGCAGAACGATCGCCCACACGGTTTTAAAGCGTTTCTCGCGGGCAAAGGCCAGGCAGCGTTTCAGCAGCGCGGCACCGATCCCCTTACCCTGCCACTGATCGGCCACTACCACAGCGAACTCGGCGGATTTCCGGTTTCCTTCAGTCATGATCCGGCTGACCCCCAGCATTTTCTCCCCGCCTTCGGGTGATGGTGCGATCGCCACCATGGCGATCTCCCGGTCATAGTCGATCTGGGTATACCGGGCAAGCATGGCGGGCGGGAGCCGCTTGATGATATTAAAAAAACGGTAATAGACACTTTCCGATGACAAGGCATTGAACATCTCTTCCAGCAGGGGGGCATCTTCCGGGCGAATGGGACGAAGCGTCAGCCGTCCCACGCTTTCAATATCCACTTCTTCTTCGTATTGATTCGGATAGGGGCTGATAACGAGATGGAAAGGGGATTCCGTTTCAGGCAGAGCGACAACCGCCCGGGCATCCGCGGCAACCACCCGGCCGTTGTCCACTGCCAGCGGATTGATTTCCACTTCCCTGATTTCCGGAAAATCGATAACCAGGTGAGAAAGCCGGATCAAAATCGATTCGAGCTGCACGATATCCAGCGCATGACGGTTCCTGTAGCCGCCCAGCAACCGGTAAACTTTCGTTTCCTCGATCATACGCCGGGCCAGCAGACGGTTCAGGGGAGGCAGTCCAACACATCGATCCTTCAGTATCTCGGCCAACGTGCCGCCCAGGCCGAAAAGCAATACCGGCCCGAAATTTGCGTCCTTCCTGGCGCCGGCCATCAACTCGAATTCCCCCTGCGGCAGCATTTTCTGTACGCTGACGCCAACACGGGGCGACGGATTATTTCCGGCCGCTATCCCCCGGATTTGCTTATATGCCGCACGAACGGCTTCCGGACGCCGTATATCAAGCACGACCCCGCCCATGTCGCTCTTATGAGCGATATCCGAAGAAACGATTTTCAATACAACGGGATACCCGATCTTTTCGGCAATGCGTACCGCTGCCTCGGCATCTGAGACCTGAACGGGAAGGTTGACGGGGATACCGTAAGCCGCCAGAAGCCGCTTGGCTTCAATCTCATCCAGAAGCCCCTCTTTTCTTGCCAGGCCGGCACCGACAATCCGGCGCGCGGCCTGGCGGTCAAAATCAAGCCGGTCCGGCAGCTTTCGGGGAACCTGCTGCAACGCCTCGATATTGCGGCGATAGTGATAGAGATCGATAAACGCCCGGACGGCCCGCTCAGGAGAATCGAAAACAGGAATACCCGAGCGGTTGAATATCACCCGGCCGGCATCCGCATCCTTTCCGCCCAGCCAGGCGGTAAAAACCGGAAATGAGAGGTCTTTCAAAAAGGCTGAAAGGATATGCGCCGTTCCGGCGGGTTGGGCAGGGGCATAAGGGACCTGCATGATAAGCAGACCATCGACTTCTTTTGCGTGAACAAGAATGTCAACAGAGCGCTTGTAGCGCTCCGGGGTAGCATCGTCAAGGATATCCAACGGATTGGAGCGGCTCCAGCCAATCGGCAGCACCGCGTCCAGCTTTATAATGGTCTCCGGAGACAGACTTGCAGGAGCCAACCCGTAATCCAGCAAGGCATCGACGGCCATAATGCCGGGGCCGCCCGCGTTTGTGACGATTGCCAATCCGCTGCCCTTCGGGCCGGTCCGCCTGCCGATAAACGCCGTGCAGTCGAAAAGCTCGGCAAACGTTTTGACCCGGACAATCCCGGCGCGTTTAAAGGCCGCATCATAGACAGCGTCTTCGCTGGTCAGCGATCCGGTGTGTGTGACTGCGGCAGCGGCCCCCTCTTCGGAGCGGCCGGATTTGAGAACTATGATTGGCTTGACGCGGGATACGGCACGCGCAGCGCTCATAAAACTGCGTATGCGGGAAAGATTTTCCATATACATCACAATACTGCCAACTTCCGGTTCGCTGCCCAGGTAATCGATGAAATCTGCGAAATCCACGTCGAGCATTGTGCCCGTATTGATAAAATAGCTGAAACCGATATGTTCCTTGACGGCAAAATCCAAAATGGCCTCGCTTATGGCGCCGCTTTGGGACAGAAAGGCCATTTTCCCGGCCGCCGGCATCCGGCTGGACAGGCCGGCATTCAGCTTATACAGGGGCGAGATGATGCCTGGGCAATCTGACCCGATGACCCGCAGCCCGCTTTTACGAAGCACGTTATGGGTATCTGCACGAAAAACCGCTTTTTCAGCACGCCTGCTGCTGTGAGGCAGCAAAACCACCCCGCCAACCCCTTTTCCCGCACACAATGCGATTAATTCAGGGACGGTGAACGGGGGTGCGTCAATCAAGGCCAGGTCAACCGCATCCGGCATGTCCCGAATCGACTTAAAAGCCCTGCATCCCAGCACCGCATCAGCGTCGGGATGAACGGGATGAATGCGGCCTGAAAACCCACCGCCGATGAGATGTTTCAGGACAGTCTGCCCATGGCCCGAATCCTCCTTTCCGAAGCCGACAATTGCAACGGCGTCCGGTGAAAAAATTCTTTGGAGGCTTTCAACGCTCATGACCCTCTCCTGCAGCGCTTCCCACCGCGGATGCCCGCGACATTAAAAAAGGTTAACAACTAATTAGCAAGTTACGTGCCATCAAAGGAGATGCACCCGCAAGGCTGGTTTTATGCTGAATGCCCGTCGCAATATGACGCGGCAATGCGGCGCTTGCAAAACAACCCCTGCCTGATGTCAACTGCGCGGAGACATTGTGTCTTCTTTCATATGACATCCGTGGGCCACATTCGTTTCCCGGCAGCACCGAATATTGAAGGCTTCGTAAAAATCCCAATATCTTCGTTGCGCGCAATTTTTGAAGAACATAGGATGCGCTGACGAAGGAAGCGCATCATAAATGCCTTTCTCCTGCGGGATTTGCGGCGGTGCTTAAACGATGCGCTTCCTTCGTCAGCGCATCCTATGGCGATGGCAGGTGATACGACTTTTACGCCGGTTTTAAAAGCCTGTGAGCGTCTCCGGATCCGGCGGGAGAGGCCATGGCGCCCGTGTCGGCCCGGTTTATGCAATATAGTTTTCAACAGACAGAAAAACCGCTGCATTTCAATTGATCCAAATGGGGGTGGCGCTATGAAAAATATGGATGCCGGTGCTGTCAATGAAGCACAAATTGCGGAAGTGCTGAAGCACAAGGCGAGTGCTGATGCCGGCCGGGTACGTGACGTATTGGACAAGGCACTGGCGCTCAAAGGGCTCAGCAGCAGCGATGTGGCCGTGCTGTGCGGCGTCAGCGACCCGGTTCTATTAATGGAAATGTTCGCCGCAGCCAAGTCCGTCAAGGAAACGATCTACGGCCGGAGACTGGTGCTTTTTGCGCCGCTGTATGTATCCAACCTGTGCGCCAACGATTGCCTGTATTGCGCCTTTCGCGCGCGCAACACCCCCCTGCGGCGCCGCGCCCTGACGCAAAGCGAAATCCGGCGTGAAACGGAAATCCTTGTCTCCCAGGGACACAAGCGCGTGCTTTTGGTTGCCGGGGAATCCTATCCGGCAGAAGGCTTCGACTACATCACAGACAGCATCGCCACGATTTATGATACCCGGGTGGACAACGGTGAAATACGCCGCATCAATGTCAACATTGCCCCGCTTTCGGTGGATGAATTCCGCAGGCTGAAGGCCGCAAAAATCGGCACCTACCAGTTGTTCCAGGAAACCTACCACCGGGAAACCTATGCCAGAATGCACCCTTCCGGCCCCAAAGCAGATTACGACTGGCGAATAACCGCCATGGACCGCGCCATGATGGCGGGTATCGACGACGTGGGCATCGGCGTCCTGTTCGGCTTGACGGACTGGCGCTTTGAAATCCTGGCGCTGATGCAGCACGCCGAACACCTGGAGAAACATTTTGGCGTGGGACCGCATACCATAAGCGTTCCCCGCCTGGAGCCGGCCGCCGGCTCGGAAATCGCGGCGCATCCGCCGCACCCGGTCAGCGATGTGGATTTCCGGAAAATCGTCGCCATACTCCGCCTGGCCGTGCCCTACACCGGCATGATCATGAGCACGCGGGAAACGGCCAACCTTCGGCGGGAGACATTCGCACTGGGCGTCTCCCAGATATCGGCCGGCAGCCGGACCAACCCCGGCGGCTACCTGGAAAACGAAGCCGAAGATGCCGACGGTTCCCAGTTCCAGCTTGGCGATCACCGCTGTCTCGACGAGGTGATCCGGGATGTTGCCACCCTCGGCTACATCCCCTCCTTTTGCACTGCATGCTACCGGCTTGGCCGTACGGGCGGGGATTTCATGGATCTTGCAAAACCGGGCAAAATCAAGGAGCACTGCGATCCCAACGCCCTGTCAACGTTCACGGAATACCTTCTCGATTACGGTTCGGAGGAAACCCGCGGGGCAGGAGACCAGTTGATCCGCAGCGCGCTTGCATCCATGGAAAACCGTCCGAAAAGAACTTCAGAGCGCCTGATGCGTATGGTTCACGAAGGAAAACGGGACTGT
Source organism: Desulfobacteraceae bacterium (assembly GCA_003551985.1). Next base: position 13,405 of record PUOB01000012.1, read on the forward strand.
TTATGCTAATGGCAGCAACGCTATTATTTTTCGAAGAAAGGAAACGGGTGTTATGAGACAAGCGCCTAAGAGCTTCCGCCTTCACATCGGCATATTCGGCCGCCGCAACGTGGGCAAATCGAGCCTTGTCAACGCCATTTTCCGCCAACAGGTATCCGTTGTCTCGGCGATTGCCGGCACCACCACCGACCCCGTGGAAAAACCCATGGAGCTGCTTCCTCTGGGGCCGGTCCTGTTCATCGATACCGGCGGTATCGACGACGAGGGCGAGCTTGGCAACCTGCGGGTGGACAAGACCCGCCGGGTGTTCGACCGTACCGATATCGGGGTGGTGGTCACTGATGAAGGCCGGTGGGAAACGTTCGAAGAGGCCATTTGTGGTGAGCTTCAAAGTCGTGGCATTCCATTGGTGGTGGTTTTCAACAAGGCCGACGTCAAAGCGCCTGCCCCCGATATGCCAGAAAAGCTACGCGAATCGGGGATCCCCGTGGTCGAAACAGACGCCCTCACCGGCCGCGGTCTTTCCGATTTACGGCAGGCCCTGATCGACACCGCACCGGATTCCTATATCGATCATGCTGGAATTTTTTCAGATCTCGCCGGCCCGGGGGACATAGTCGTCCTGGTGGTCCCCATCGACAGTGAGGCGCCAAAGGGCCGGCTTATCATGCCGCAGGTCCAGTCGATCCGGGACCTGCTCGACAACGACGCTTACTGCATTGTCGTCCGGGAGCACGGCCTGAAAAAGGTGTTCGGGTCGCTGAAAACAACGCCCAGGCTGGTGGTAACCGATTCCCAGGCGTTTGCACAGGTCGCCGCAGACACCCCGCCCGGGATACCGCTCACCTCGTTTTCCATTCTTTTTGCCCGCTTCCGGGGAAACCTGCCTGCCCAGGTGGAAGGGACAATGGCTATCGATGAGCTGCGGCCCGGCGACCGGATACTGGTGGCCGAGCACTGCAGCCACCACCCCATCGGCGAAGATATCGGCCGCGTCAAAATTCCCAGGTGGCTGATCCGGTACACGGGGGGGAAACTGCGATTCGACCATGTACAGGGGCACGACTTTCCCGACGATGTATCGCCCTATAGCCTTGTCGTTCACTGTGGGGCCTGCACCGCCAATCGCCGGGCAATGTTGACGCGGATCATGCGGTGCCGCCGCGCGGGCGTTCCCATCACCAACTACGGGCTGACCATCGCTTTCAGCCTGGGCATTTTCGAACGGGCCCTGGCGCCTTTTCCCGCTGCACTCGAAATTTACAGGGCCAAAAAACATAAGAAAAAATACCTGGCTTTCAAAGGATATGCCAGCGCCACCGACGCTTCCATTATTGAGTAAATTTAATTGAATATCAGGGACTTCGATGAGATACGAAGAAATCTTATCCTGGCTTATGGAAGACGATCCCGGGCGACTTAAACAGCTCTGGGACCGGGCGGATGACGTCCGGCGCGAAACAGTCGGTGAGGCCGTTCATTTGCGCGGACTTCTGGAAATCTCCAACCACTGCTGCCGGATGTGCACCTATTGCGGGCTGCGTGCGGGAAACCGGAATCTGGAACGCTACCGCATGGACGAAAATGAAATCATGGACTGCGTTTTTCAGGCCGTTGCCGCCGGCTACGGAACGGTTGTTCTGCAGTCGGGCGAAGATTACGGTATCGAAAGCCGCTGGCTTGCCGGTATCGTTCGCCGGATCAAATCGGAAACGCCGCTGGCCGTCACGCTCAGCATGGGGGAAAGACCCGGAAAAGATCTTGCCCGGTGGCAAAAAGCCGGTGCGGACCGGTATCTTTTGCGATTTGAAACATCCGATAAAGCGCTCTACCATCGGATCCATCCGGCCAAACCGGGCGGACGCCCGCACCGGCTTGACATCCTGCCCATGCTGAAACAGCTTGGATATGAAACCGGCAGCGGTGTCATGATCGGCATTCCCGGGCAGCACTACGATACCCTCGCCCGCGACATTCTTCTTTTCGGGCAGCTCGACCTGGATATGGTGGGTGTGGGCCCCTTTATCCCGCATCCGGAAACCCCGATGGGACAGGATCGATCCCTGATGAAACCGGCGGGGGAGCATCAGGTACCCGCAACCGAGGTGATGACCTGCAAGGTTATCGCCCTTACGCGCCTGGTCTGCCCGGAAGCCAATATTCCGGCGACGACCGCCCTGGCCACGATCAGCGCCGCTGACGGCATAAAGAAAGGGCTTACGCGGGGGGCAAATGTCGTGATGCCAAACCTGA
>PUOB01000087.1 GCA_003551985.1 Desulfobacteraceae bacterium
AATAATAATGGAGCAGCCCGTGATTGACGCCGGCGGTCCGGGCGATATCCTTGATGGAGGTCTGGTCAAAGGGTTTTTCCGTCAGGCAGACATGCAGGGCCTCCAATATGCGCGTCCGCTTCTCTTCCTGAGCGTTTTTTCGACCCATGCGGTTTCCTTTAAAAAAGAAATTGACAAATCATTCCGAATCTTTTAATTTGTTAGTCGATTAACTAAATATCATTCCCCCCCGTCCCCGTCAACAACAAAGGTGATCAGCAAAAGGAGGACGTTCATGACCGATTACCGATCCAAAAGCTGGTGGCTGGAATCGCTGCCCGAGGCGATTACTCCCAACCCGGCGCTCACCGGCCGGGAAACCGCGGATGTGGCCGTTATCGGCGGCGGATACACCGGGCTGTCCGCAGGGTATCATCTCAAGCAGATTAACCCAAACATTGCCGTCCGCATCATTGAATCCGATGTGTGCGGATACGGGGCATCGGGGCGAAACGGCGGGTTTTCCATGACGTTGTTCGGCCTGACCAAGGGCATCACCCAAATCCGGTTCAACGACCAAAAGGCCCGGGCCGCTCACGTTTACATGGAAAACGCCGTGGATTACCTGCACGAGGTCATCACCCGCAATAACATCGAATGCCAGTACGAGCGCAGCGGCTACCTGTTGGTGGGCACCAGCCCGGGCCAGGTCCGGCGGGTGGAACATGATTTCAAGATCATGGAAAAATGGGGCCTGGGGGGGGTGGAGCGCTGGGACCGCGCCCGGCTGGCCGAAGAATTCCATACGGATTATTATAAAATCGGGTGGTTCGAACCCCGGTGCGGCATCCTCAACCCGGCCCGGCTGGCCCGGGGTATGAAAGGACTGGCCGAAGCTTGGGGCGCGGTCATTTACGAACAGTCACCGGTCAAAAGCTTCAGCCGCAAAACCGGTGGCGGGTTTGTGGTCAACACCGAGCACGGGATACTGGAAAGCGAATACCTGGTGCTGGCCACCAACGCCTATTCGGTCCTTTTTCCTGAACTTAAAAAACTCCAGTACCCGGCATTCACGCATATCGTCCTGTCCGAACCCTTGACACAGGAACAATATGACGCTATCGGCTGGGAAAACCGCGCCGGCGTTGAAGACGCCCGGGACCTGATCCATTATTACCGGCTCACCGCGGACAACCGCATCCTCATGGGCGGCGGGGACGTCTCTTTGGGATACGGCGCGGACCTGGACAAAGATTATAACGAACAGGCATTCGCCCTTTTGAAAGCCCATGTGACCGAGGTCTTTCCCCAGCTTGAAGGCCTGCGCTTCACCCACCATTGGGGCGGGCCGGTATCCATCACCACGGACATGGCGCCGGTGATCGGTTACCTGGGCAATGACAAAAAGGCCATCTTTTCCATGGGCTGCATCGGTCACGGGGTGTCGCTGACCACCTACAACGGCAAAACCATTGCCGAGCTGATCACCGGCCAGCAGACCGAGCGCACGGAAATGTTTTTCGTGGGCCGGAAAGTTTTTCCCTGGCCCCCCGACCTGATCACCTACGGCCTGGGGCACGCGGTGCGCGGGTTCATGAAGCTCGAAGATCGGCTGTATTACAAGTGACAGGAGCGGCCATGATCATCGATATACACACCCACCTGGGGGACATCCTCAATCCCGGCGGCGGGGACCTGATTTTTCAGGAAAACATCCGGAAACAGATCGGGTTCGATATGATCTCCTTTTCCGATTTTATGAAAACGCGGCATCCCTCCTCAAGATTGACTGAGCTGGGCACACAGGATGGATAACACGGGGTAACACGGGAAAAAGAGCGGCAGGAGGATAAATGCATTTGTCCGGTAAATATCATTCTGAAGGTTACTGGGGCCGGCGTGCCGTCTTTGGCATGCTCCGGGATTTGAATTGAGCCCTGGCCACCCTGGAGGTCTTCCAGGACATGACGGCCCGGCAGGATGATGCAATACTCAAGGCCTGTACCGGGTTGGAAGGCGGGATCGTGGCAGCGGGTTCGACATGCGGCGTGGTCAGCGCCGGCGTGCTTGGTCTGGCTTGTGATGCGGCGCCGGATCTGTTACAAGGCGATACGGCCGCGGAAAAAGCCGTCATGGAAAGGGCTGCCCGCTATGTCCGGTGGTTTGAAGATACCTATGGGTCTTCATTCTGCAGGGCTCGCACCGGCGTTAATTTTTACAGCAAGGCAGGGCAGTTACGATACCTGGTGCCGGGCGACAAGGTCATTCCCTGCCTGCTGCATATTCGAGGCGCCATGCGCTACCTGTTCAGCAATCGGCTGCCAGAGGGCGGGCAGGATGAAAACCGGCCCTCAAACCCGCCGCCGGATACCGGAACAACGCCCGTTCATTGCGCCTCCGCCGTATTGGAAGGAATTCGTCGGCAGACCGGCATTGGCAACCCCCGACTTGAGCGCATGGCGTTTGTCCTGGATGGCGGGGCAGCCTTGAGTGGTGGGGGCTGCGGCGCACTGGTCGGGGCGGTCATGGCCGTCAACCTTGTTTTGGGGCTTCCTGTTCGCCAGTTGTCCTACGGCGCCATCATCGGCGCATTTGCCCGGGGACACGCCAACCTGCTCCGGAAAAAAAACCGGATCTCGCCCGAACCGTTTGCCGTTGGCCGAAAAGTGGTGTCGGACTTTCAGGAAATGGCGGGGGGTATCGAATGCCGTGACATTACCGGCCGGTCGTTTTCAGATTGGGACGCGTTTCAAGCGTATATGGCGGAGATGCCATCCTGTGCCGGCCTGATCCGGGACGTGACCGCACAGACATCCGAAACCCTCCGGTCTTTTGGAGATTTAAACCGATTCAATGCAGCATATTAGGCTGGCCCGACCCTAATCTGATATAGCAGATCTCTATACTCCAATGCGGTCCTCGCCGGGAAAAAGCGATACGGAAAGCTCCTGGAGTTTGTACTTCTGCACTTTCCCGCTGGCCGTCATCGGGTAGGAATCCACAAACGCGACATGCTTGGGAATCTTGAAGCGGCTGATCTTCCCGCGGCAATAGTCCCGGATATCCTCTGGCGTTAAATCCGAGCCGGCTTTTTTGATGACGAAAGCGCCCACTTCCTCGCCGTATTTTTTGCTCGGCACACCCGCCACCTGGACATCCACGATGCCCTCGATGCCGTAGAGGAATTCCTCTATCTCCCGGGGATAAATGTTTTCTCCCCCCCGTATGATCATGTCCTTGTGCCGGCCGGTAATGGACAGGTACCCGTCCGCATCCATGACGCCCAGGTCCCCGGAATGCAGCCACCCGTCGGCGTCAATGGTTTTTGCGGTCGCCTCGGGCATGTTGTAATATCCTTTCATGACATTGTATCCCCGGCAGCAGACTTCCCCATGCACGCCGGGGTCGACTTCCTGGTTGGTTTCCGGGTCAACCAGCTTCACCTCGATATTAGGCATGGCGCGCCCCACGGTTTCCGTTCGCTTGCGGATGTCGTCATCCGGAAGCGTTTGGGTGATGACCGGGGAGGCTTCGGTGAGGCCATAGCATATGGTGACCTCCTTCATGTGCATTTTGTCGATCACCTGGCGCATGACATGGACCGGGCAGGGCGACCCGGCCATGATGCCGGTCCGAAGCGAGGA
>PUOB01000197.1 GCA_003551985.1 Desulfobacteraceae bacterium
AATTCCATGCCGTCGTCCGCGATATGCCGGTGGGAGTAATCCCCGGAGCCGATCTTCCGGATGCGGTCGAGGATTTCGCGCAAAGGCGATTCGAAGCGCCTTGCAAAATAAACGCTCAGGCCCAGGGCGGCGGCAAAAATCGCCGCGTTGATCACCCAGAACTGCCGTGCGTAATCGTTTACGCGGGATTCCACCTCGGAAAACGGCATGGCGATGCGAAGAATCATCGGGTCCGGATACCCGTCCAGATCCAACCGGCGTGCGGCATAGATCAGGTGCCGGTTGATGGTGTCGGAATACCGGATGGACGATCCCTGACCGGCTTGCCGGGCGGCGGACACCTCTTCCCGGTAGGCATGGTTTTCCATGTCCGCGATCTTTTCCCACAATACATCCGAATCGGCTGCAACCCGACCATCGCCTGCGATCACGGTGATGCGGTACCCCAGCTGCGCCGCATACATGTCGCACCATTCGTATAATTCCTGTTCCGATTCAAATGGCTGGTGCCGCCCGGCAAGCCATTCGATGAAATCCAGGTTTTCGTAGGCCTTGCTCCGGGATGTCTCGATGAGGTCGTCCTTGAGCGAATAATAAATATACACCCCCGGGATACAGATGGCCACAATCAGAACCAGCCAGAACGCCGCCAGGATGCGGATGCCGAATCGCATGGATTGGAGCCGTTTCACAATTATCACTCCCTGAACCGGTAGCCGATGCCGCGCACGGTTTCAATGTTGTCCGCAAGGGGGCCGAGTTTCCGGCGCAGCCGCCGAATGTGCGTATCAACGGTTCGCTGGTAGCCTTCGAACCGGTAACCCCACACCCGGTCCAAAAGCTGGTCCCGGGTCCAGGCCCTTCCACTGTTCCGGACAAGCGCCAGCAGCAGGTTGAATTCAGTGACCGTCAGTTCCAGCCGGGAGTCCCCGATGGAGACGCAATGCTTTTCCGTATCGATCACCAGGGCATCGTGGCGAATGATGGTGGTGAGGCTTTCCGGTACGCCTTCCGCACGCCGCAGAATGGCCCGGATTCGCAGGATCAGTTCCCGCGGGGAAAACGGCTTGACCATGTAATCATCGGCACCCAGTTCAAAGCCGACGACCCGATCGATCTCTTCACCCTTGGCCGTGAGCATGAGCACGGGTGTATGCGCGGTTGCGGCGGTTTTTCGAAGCTGTTTGCACACGGCAAGACCATCCAGGCCGGGAAGCATAAGGTCCAGCACGATCAGATCCGGTTTTTCGCGCAAGGCCGCCTTCAGCCCCTTTTGACCGTCGGTTTCGGTGAGCACCCGAAAGCCTTCCGCCTTGATGTGCCATTCGATCAACGCCAGGATGTCCCGGTCGTCTTCCACCACCAGCACGGTTTTGTCCATTTCCTTGTTCCCGCTTGTTGATTCCGCTTGTATGCGTTCATACCAAAACTAAGCAATTGTAAAGTCGCGATCAGACGACTTTGTAAAAAGGCCAAGATCAAGGCTTGCGCGATTTTTGAAGAATTGAGAGTACTTAGGCGTACGTGATATTCCTCAAAAATCGCGCGTAACGCAGATATTGGACTTTTTACGAAGTCGTCATGTTTCACTGCTACATAAATAATCCCTGATTGTTACAATTTCATGAAGTTTGATTGCCATTCCCGTGACATGAAAATTTCGATGTTTTTTCACGCACCTGTCACACAACCGTCATCTTCCGCGTTTACTTTGGGATTGCGTTTGCGGAGAAGTGTCTTCGCATAAACCGATTATATATTTTCCATAACAAAAACAAGGAGGCTTTCACAATGAAGAATCATGCAGGAAGCATTTTTCAAGCGCTTTGCCTGGCTGCGGCAGCGCTTCTGGTTTTCGGGGCGTCCGCATTGGCTGCCGAACGGATCTCCATCAATGGATCGACCACGGTTTTGCCGATATCCCAGATCCTCGCGGAGGGATATATGGATGAATATCCCGATGTCAATATCTCCATTTCCGGTGGCGGCTCCGGCAACGGAATCCGGGCGCTGGTGGACGGAACCACCGATATTGCCCAATCTTCCCGGTGGATCCGGCAGTCCGAGGTCGAAAACGCGGTCAATAATGGCCAATTTCCCGTTCCTTTCGCCATTGCCCTGGATGCGATCATCCCGGTTGTGCACCCTGACAACCCCGTGGACAACCTGACCATGGATCAGCTCAAGGCCATTTACGAGGGAAAAGTCCGCAACTGGAAGGACGTGGGCGGCGAAGACCGTTCCATCGCCATAATCTCCAGGGACTCGGACTCCGGTACCTACGTGGTGTGGAACGACATTGCCCTTAGGGGCGCCCGCCCGACTCCGCGGGCCCAGCTCCTTGCTTCCAACGGCGCCATCGTGCAGGAGGTATCCAGCAATCGCAACGCCATCGGCTACATCGGAATCGGCTATTTGAACGAAAACCTCAAAGCTGTGAGCCTGGACGGCGTGGCGCCGACCTATGCCAATGCGCAGAGCGGTGCCTTCCCGGTATCCAGGACCCTGTGGTTTTTCACCGACGACTGGCCGAAGGGAGAAATCCTGCGGTTCATCAACTTTACGCTGCACCCGGAAAAGGGTCAGAAACTGGTGGGGGAAACCGGATACGTTCCTCTTTATTAAGCCGGGGCGGGGCGTCACATAAATAAAACAGGCGGAGGCCGGGGGTACGTACCGGCTTCCGCTGAATTCATCGGGGTGGAGTGGTTGTCATGGGTCCAAAACGCCGTGCAAAAGAGCTGTTGATTCATATATTTTTTCTCGTGGTAGGCGCGAGCGGGATCATTGTGTTGACTCTGATCCTGCTTTTTCTGATCATGGAAGGGCTGCCTGTATTCGACACGGTCTCCATACGGGACTTTCTTTTCGGGACCATGTGGTACCCCACGCACTATCCGCCGGATTTCGGTATTCTACCTTTAATCGCTGGGTCGGCTTCCGTTGTGGTTCTATCCTCCCTGATCGCCATTCCCCTGGGAATCGGCAGTGCGATTTACCTTGCGGAAATCGCGCATCCAAAGGTCCGGGCCGTGGTCAAACCAGCCATCGAGCTCATCGAAGGGCTGCCCACGGTGGTTATCGGCTTTTTCGGCATGGTCGTGGTGGCTCCTTTTCTCCAGGAGACCTTCGGGCTCACTACCGGACTCAACCTGTTCAACGCGTCGATCATGCTGGCCTTCATGGCCGTGCCGACCATCGCGAGCATCTCCGAGGATGCCATCTATGGTGTGCCTGCGCACATGAAGGAAGGATCCATGGCGCTGGGGGCCACTCACTGGGAAACCATCGGTCGGGTGATCCTTCCGGCGTCGCTTACGGGGATATCGACTGCGGTGATCCTGGGCATTTCCCGTGCGATCGGGGAAACCATGGTGGTCCTGATGGTGGCCGGGGGGGCCGCCATCATACCGGAGTCCATATTCGACCCGGTCCGGCCCATGCCGGCCAACATAGCGGCTGAAATGGGGAATGCGCCGTTCCGGAGCGACCATTACCACGCCCTGTTCGCCATCGGTTTGGTGCTGTTCGTTTTTACCTTTTTGTTCAATATGATCGCCGCACACCTGGCGCAAAAGCACAAGCAGGTGGGCGCGGCATCGCTTTAGCCGACAGCCGGCG
>PUOB01000363.1 GCA_003551985.1 Desulfobacteraceae bacterium
ACCAGACGACTTTGTAAAAAGTCCAAGATCAAGGCTTGCGCGATTTTCGAAGAATTGAGCGTACTTAGCGTACGTGAATTTCTTCGGAAATCGCGCGTAACGCAGATATTGGACTTTTTACAAAGTCGTCAATACAGCCCTCAGTGTCCGTTCTCGCTTACCCTGCCGGTAATAGCCCGGTCCGTGGCCTTGAAAAACCATTGCAGAAACAAAGCGATAATCGGGGCGGAAACAACGGCCCACAGAATTTTGAAAAATACGATCTGTATGCCGGCGGCGGAGAAAACCAAATGACCGGCCTGGACACTGATGACTATCCAGAAAATAAGCTGCTGAAAGACGACCCCGATTATTACGATGGCCGGGAACAAAAAGGCGTGTTTCAAGTCCAGAAAGCGCCATGTTTGCCGGAAGGCCAGAAAAAGCCATATATAAGTCGTCATGTATATGCCGGCCGGCGCCCCGGATATCATGTCCATTAGCATGGCGGCCGCGATGAGTACGGGCAGCCCCTCGTAAAAAGGGCGGTAGAGGCTGAAATAAACGGCAAGGGGTATTAGCAGGTCATAAAACCGCAAATTGACGAACATATCCGGCACGATGGTCGTCTGCACAACAACGATGAGAAGAGAAAACAAAAAATAAACAAAATAATGCATTGTTAATTATCTGAAAGGTCAATATCGATAACAGGCGTATCCAGCATCACCATGACCTCCTCCAGCCTGTGAAAGTCGACAAATGGCGTAATTTCAATTTCCTGGAATACACCGGAACGCCTCTTGACGATTTTGGATACCCGTCCAACCCGGAGCCCTTTGGGAAAAACACCGTCATACCCGGAGGTAATGACGATATCGCCGGTTCCTATATCCGCCCTGTGGAGCGCGAACTCAAATTGGCAGACACTGCTTGAAAGCCCCTGGACAATACCCCGGGCCCTTGTCCTTTGAACCATGGCATCAACCGCGCTGTTGCGATCGATCATCAACTGGACCTTGGCATAACGGTTTGAAACGCCGGTCACCCGGCCGACAACACCTTCCGGAATAATCACGGGGTAACCGATTTCCACGCCATCGGCCCTTCCCTTGTTGATAACCACAGACTGATACCAGGCGGACGATTCCCTGCCGACCACGTCGGCAATGATCGTTTCATGCGCCAGGTCAGCCTTAAACGACAGCATCGATTCAAGGCGATCTTGATGTAGTGCTATTTCCCGCATCAAATGAAGCTGGTTTTTTGTTTCAGCCAATTGACGCCGCAGTTTTTCATTTTCCCTGGCGGTGGAAACCAGGCTGAAATACCTTGACCAGACGTTTTCCGCGAAACCGGTGGTACGCGAAACACCCTCCTGGAGGGGAGATGTGAAAAAGAGGGCGGTTTCAACGGCAGCCGGGTAAAACGCGGATTTCCGTATGTAATTGAAGGAAAACACCATCCCGTTTAAGGCGACAAGAAACAAAAGCCCTGCAATGACGATGGTTTTTTTCGAAAACATGGATCAGTCTATCATCACCTGCTTCAGGAAGTCGAGGCTGTTAAGCGTCATTCCGGACCCAATCGCAATCGTGGTTAACGGATTCTCGGCAATGGTAATGGGCAGACCTGTTTCCTCCCGCAGCAGTTTGTCGAGATTTTTCAATAATGCCCCGCCCCCTGTAATAACGATGCCGCGATCAACGATATCCGCTGACAGCTCGGGCGGCGTCTGCTCAAGTGCGATCTTGGTCGTTTCAACGATCGTGTCTATCTGCTCCGAAATAGCAAGCCGGATCTCCTCCGAGTCAATCGCCAGTATTTTGGGTATTCCGGATACCAGGTCTCGTCCTTTTACCTCTATGGTCTCATAGTTTTCGGTTTCCGGAAAGGCGTTGCCGATGGTTACCTTGATAATCTCGGCGGTCCGCTCCCCGATCAGCAGGTTGTATTTGCGCTTGACGTACTGGATAATGGCTTCATCCATTTTGTCTCCTGCAACCCGGACGGATCTCGAGAAAACGATCCCGGCCAGTGAAATAACAGCCACTTCGGTCGTTCCGCCGCCGATATCGACCACCATGTTGCAGCCGGGTTCCGTAATGGGCATTCCGGCCCCTATGGCAGCGGCCATGGGCTCTTCAATCAGGAATACCTCCCGGGCGCCTGCGGATTCAGCCGCCTCCTTGACCGCCCGCTTCTCCACCGGCGTGATCCCTGTGGGAACCGCCACGACAATACGCGGACGAATAAAGGTTCGCCTGTTGTGGACCTGTTGTATAAAGTGCCTGAGCATGGCTTCTGTTACGTCAAAGTCGGCGATTACCCCGTCATGCATGGGTCTTATGGCGACGATGTTGCCCGGCGTGCGCCCCAGCATATTTTTCGCCTCGAGCCCAACGGCCAGGACCCTGCTTTTGCCGCGACCATCGGTCCTGACAGCCACCACGGAAGGCTCGCTCAATGCAATGCCTTTGCCCTTGACATAAACAAGCGTATTTGCCGTACCCAGATCAATTGCAAGATCGTTGGAAAAAATACCGAACAGCGAGTCCAAAAACAACGGCTGACCTCCTTGTGGCTTCATATATGGGTGATCCGTGTCGACTTCGTAAAAGACGTCTGAAACGGACTTTTTTTAAGACTGTCAAACTTGAAAATCGCTCGGTTCAGGTTCTGATAATTGCGGTAATGCCGCATCAGGCGAGAGGTCGACAATAGAATAATTTATATGGCTAACAAAAAAGCCGTTGCTTTACAAGGAGAAAAATCGGTTCCGCCTCAATCCGCGGCCACGGATTGCAAGGACCTAAAAAAACCGCTCCCGGCGACGGGCCGTCACACTATCGCGCGCATGACCGTATTATGTATAACAGGTCTGAATTTATGTATTTTTTGATTTTCACGGGTAGGGTGAACACGATTTGTAAGAAAAACGACAATGATGTCCTCCGCCAGATCCATCCAGAAAGAGGTTCCGGTAAAGCCAAGGTGACCAATGGTATGCGCCTTGTTGAAATATTGGCCGCAACTTGCCCCCGAAGGGGCCGGCACGTCAAAACCCGGTGTACGCCGGGCATTTTCAGGGACCCGGACAAAACGGGAAATGATTTCCGGTTGCAACAAAGGGGTCACATGGGACCCGGTGCGGGCCGCCGCCAGTTTGCGGAGAAGAGCGAAAACCGCCCCCGCGGTTCCAAAAAGGCCTGCATGTCCGGCTGCGCCGCCGATGAAAAAAGCATTTTCATCGTGAACGACGCCCTGGAGGAGTCCCCTGACAGGACAGATTTCCGTTGCGGCATAGTCATATCGCTCCACGCGCGGATTGTCGTGGGACGGGAAAAAGAGCCCGGAGACCGAAAGGGGGCCATAGACATGATTTCGCAGGAACCGGGCAAAGGATTCTCCGCCGACCGACTCGATCCCCTGCTGCAGGAGAAGAAAGCCGATATCGCTGTATACCGTTTTTTCCCCGACCGGATAAACAAGGGGTTCATCGCGTATCATGCGGTATAATGCCGGTTTTCTGGATGATTCAGGAAGAGTAAGCAATGTCTTGTACCATGGCCTGTAGTCCGGAAGGCCTGAATGATGACACAGCAG
>PUOB01000127.1 GCA_003551985.1 Desulfobacteraceae bacterium
ATTTGGTCGGGCGCAAATACCAGAAAAAAAATGAAAATGGTTGACATAAGGTTTTTGGGGGACTATTCTTTAGAGAAACGTACCTGCCCCAAGACGGTTTTGGTTTCGCTTGATTCCTGCTTACATTTGCAAACACTATATATGCAGGCCTCGTATCATCTTACGCGTGTCCATCCAGCAATGAGAAAATTTGTTCCAGTTCATTTGCGCCAGTTCAAGGCTGGCGAAAATTGTAGCCGGAGGAATGCTTCGGCGTGCTTTAAGGGTTGCAATTCAGGCCGGACGAAGACACGAAGTGACGCATAGCGTTCAATTGGGCAAACTTGATGCACTCGTAAAAAGTCACAAGATAAGTGACAGATGGCTAAGTTAAAAGCCGTCAAGTAGTGGCTGAACGAAAAATTGGTTTTCGTCCATCCATCGCTCGCAATACCCCTGTCAAGGTGTGAACCATAATCTGCAAGATTGTGCCGGCATACTCAAAATATCGCAAGCGATACCCCTGATATATAACCCAGGAATTTTATATCCTGTCACGACAGCCTGCAATTCGCTGAAACGTTGAATTGGAGAAGGTTTTATAAATGAATGGAGAAGATTTTATAAATGAATATTGATGAATTGAAAAACAAAAAAATCAATGAATTGACCCGGATGGCGAAAAAGTTCGACATTGAAAACGTCGGACGCATGCGCAAGCAGGAATTGATTTTTTCATTGCTGCAGGCCCATATCGAAAAAAACGGGTTTATTTACGGTGAAGGCACACTCGAGATACTCCCGGACGGGTTCGGTTTTTTACGGTCGCACGACTGCAATTACCTGCCGGGCCCCGATGACATATACGTTTCCCCCTCCCAGATCAGGCGTTTCAATCTGAAAACAGGGGATACGGTTTCCGGCCAGATTCGCCAGCCCAAGGAGTCCGAGCGGTATTTCGCCCTGTTGAAGGTTGAGGCCATCAACTTCGAAGACCCCGACGTTGCCCGGGACAAGATTTTGTTCGACAACCTGACGCCCCTGTTTCCGGAAAAGAAAATTAAGCTTGAACTCGACAAGAATGATTTCTCCACCCGGATCATGGACATGATGACCCCCCTCGGGTTCGGCCAGCGCGGCCTTATCGTGTCGCCGCCGCGCACCGGCAAGACCATCCTTTTGAAAAGCATCGCAAACAGCACCATCGGCAATCATAAAAACATCGTCCCTTTTGTGGTGTTGATCGACGAACGCCCGGAAGAGGTGACGGATATGCAGCGCTCGGTGGACGCTGAAGTCGTCAGCTCGACATTCGACGAGCCGGCGGAGCGGCATGTCCAGGTGGCCGAAATGGTCATTGAAAAGGCGAAGCGGCTGGTTGAACACAAAAAACACGTGGTCATACTCCTCGACAGCATCACCCGCCTGGCCCGCGCCTACAATGCCACGATGCCGTCTTCCGGCAAGCTTTTGTCGGGCGGCGTGGATGCAAATGCGCTGCACCGGCCGAAGCGGTTTTTCGGTGCGGCCCGAAATATAGAAGAGGGCGGCAGCCTTACGATTATTGCAACCGCCCTGATTGATACGGGAAGCCGCATGGACGAAGTGATTTTCGAGGAGTTCAAGGGAACGGGGAACATGGAGCTGCACCTCGACCGGAAACTTGCGGACCGGCGCATTTACCCGGCCATTGACATCAACCGGTCCGGAACCCGGAAGGAAGAGCTCCTCCTTGACAGCGAGGCGATTAATCGCGTATGGATACTCCGGAAATTGCTCGCTCCCTTAAACCCTATTGACAGCATGGAATTTTTGCTGGATAAGATGAGGGGCACAAAAACCAACAAGGAGTTCATGGATTCCATGAATTCCTGACCGGGTTTTTATGCGGTTTTTATGCGTTGCTTTTTTGGGGACGCTGCTTATTTTAGGTTTTCATGGAAAATCGCCTTTATTTGAGGGCGAATGATAATTGACAGGGTCATATTTATTTGAGGGAGAATGATAATTGAAAGGGTCATAGGATGTGCTGACGAAGGAAGCGCATCGATGAACCGCAACACAAAAATATTGGACCTTTGACGAAGTTGTTAAGCTTGGACCCTGGACTTCTTACAAGTTTTCATAATATAAGCGTTTGGAAAAACCGATTACGATTACGACAACGACAACGACAACGAGCATCTGGTGATGGCGTGGCAGAAGCAAGGTCAGCCATAATGGATAGCCCCAAAAAAAATGGAAAGGATCTCAATATGAAAAAGGATATTCATCCAAAATATGCCGAAACGACGGCGCGGTGCGCGTGCGGCAATGAAATAAACGTGGGTTCGACAAGGGAAAAAATCAGCGTTGAAATTTGTTCCGCCTGCCACCCGTTTTACACGGGCAAGCAGAAACTGGTCGACTCCGCCGGCCGTATTGAGCGTTTTCGCAGGAAATACGGGCAATACCAGGACCAGCTCGGCCAAAAAGGGAAGTAGGCCCCCCGCTCGACGGATCAATAATTCCGGCTGTCGCTGCACGGCTTTACGTGAGTTGCGGGGCCGGTATTTTATTATGGGCGGGACGCCCGCCGCCCCGAAATGAATCCTTTGCGGCATTTCAGGCATGAAAGCGCAAGAGGCGGATGCAATGGCAATGTTTGATCGACTCTCAGAATTTGAAGAACGGTACCTGGAGCTGGAGCGGCTCCTGAGCGACCCGGACGTGGTTTCCGACAGGGAGCTGTATGCGAAGTATGCCCGCGAGCACTCCGATTTGGGGAAAGTCGTGATGGTTTACAGGCGCTACCAGCAGGCGCTGAGCGAACTCGAGGAGAGCCGCGAGCTGTTGTCCGACAGCGACCACGAGATCAAGGAACTTGCCCGCCGGGAAATCGAGGTGCTGGCCGAACAGAAGGAAGGCCTGGAAGCTGAGCTTAAAGGCCTTTTGATCCCGAAGGATCCCAATGACGATAAAAACATCATCCTGGAAATTCGCGCGGGTACCGGCGGGGAGGAAGCCGCCCTGTTCGCCGGCGACTTGTTCCGCATGTACACCCGGTATGCCGAAACCCGCAAATGGCAAATGGAAATCCTTTCCGGCCATTTCACAGACGGGGGCGGTTTCAAGGAGGTCATCGCCATGGTAAAAGGCGACGGCGCCTACAGCCATCTCAAGTATGAAAGCGGCACCCACCGGGTCCAGCGCGTCCCGACCACGGAGACCCAGGGGCGCATTCATACATCGGCGGTCACCGTTGCGGTGCTGCCCGAAGCCGAGGAAGTCGAGGTCGACCTCGATACCAATGACATCAAAGTCGATGTCTTCCGTTCCTCCGGACCCGGCGGGCAGTCCGTGAACACCACGGATTCGGCCATCCGGCTGACTCACCAGCCGTCGGGGCTCGTTGTGATCTGCCAGGACGAGAAGTCCCAGCACAAAAACAAGGCCAAGGCGATGAAGGTGTTAAGGGCCCGCCTGTACGACATCCAGATGCGCGAGCAAAATGAGAAAATATCACAGGACCGTAAAAACCAGGTCGGCTCCGGCGACCGGAGCGAGCGGATCCGTACGTACAATTTTCCCCAGGGGCGGGTGACGGATCACCGGATCGG
>PUOB01000253.1 GCA_003551985.1 Desulfobacteraceae bacterium
GGATGGACCTTGCCGCCACCCCGGCCGATTACGAAGCCGCCATTTTTGCCAGACAAACGGGCGCACACCTGGTCATCGTGGGCACGGCGGAAGCCGCCCGCGGACCCAACCGAATGGGAGACGACCGGCAAACTTACAGGGGCACAGTGGATCTTCGGGTTATCAATACCCGGACAGGCGAACAATTAACCACCGTGCGGCAGCAGGCGATCGCCATCGGCGCGGATCCGGATGCAGCGTCATCCAATGCAATGGCCGATGCTGCGTTCCAGGCCGCAAGGCATCTGGCCTCAAGGATCGACGAGCTGTGGCGGACGATGCAAGAGCCGACCGGGGGGATGACCCTTTCGGTTTCCGGCCCGGACATTCTGCCCAACCTTGAGCAATTCCGGCGAACCATCGCCGATTTAAGGGATGTCTCCGATTTACGGACCATGCAGCTCTCGCCCGATGCGGCAAAACTGTGGATCGATTTCAAGGGCACGCCGGATGAACTGGTGGACACCCTGCTGAAGCAGTCTTACGGCCCGTTTGGCATCAACATCGCGGAAACCGCCCCCGACCATCTGGAAATCGAATTCATCCGGGATTTGACCAATGAGATATTGACCGAATAAAAGGTTGACGGCTTCGTAAAAAGTCCAATATCTGCGTTATGCGAAATTTCTCAGAATTTCATCAAGCCATGGCGTGACTGTATTCTCCGAAATTTCGCAAGCCTTGATCTTGTCACGCCTTGGCGTGATTACTTTGCCGTCCAAAAGCGACTTTTTACGAGACTATCAAGGTTGACGGCTTCGTAAAAAGCCTCCAAAGAAAGAGGGATTTATGAAAAATCCGGTCCGCTGGGAAATTCTGTTCGGCATCGCCCTGATTGTTATTGCGGCTGCCCTGCATTTCATCCATTACCTGGTATTTGGCGAAGTATCCCCCCTTCTGTCTTTTTTAGGCAAGAAAATCGCGTTTGTCCCGCTCGAAGTCCTCTTTATCACGCTTATTTTGCACCGGCTTTTGACCATCCATGAACGTAGCGCCCTCAAAAGGAAGATGAACATGCTGTCAGGGGCGTTTTTCAGCGAGATGGGGTCCGACCTGCTAAATATTCTGCAGCAGTCAGCCGTCATGGATCCGGCTCAATCCTCAGTGCTCGCGGTTCACAAGGACTGGTCGAAAAAGGATTTTGACCGGGCATGCAAGGCGGTGGACCGGATCGACATAAAGGTGGAAGCCGGACCAGAAACCCTTGAAACGATTAAAAAACTGCTCAATGAAAAACGGCAGTACCTCTTGCTCATGCTCGGCAGTCCCAATCTCATGGAGCACGAATCGTTCAGCGACATGCTCTGGGCCACGCTCCACCTCGCCGATGAGCTGTCACGGCGGCCGGATATCCACGCACTGCCGCGAAGCGACATCAGCCACCTGAAAAATGACGCCAGGCGGGCCTACCTTAAATTGCTTGCCGAGTGGTTCTCCCACCTCAAGCACCTCAAGGCGGCGTATCCGTACCTGTTTTCCCTTGAAATGCGCACAAATCCCTTTGACCCGGAAAGCAGCGTGGTCATCACGCAATAGCGTGTGCTCACAATGTTTTAAATGACCGATAGACGAAAGGATATCCCATGGAAAATTCCCAGACGCACACACCTTCCGCCGAATTGCAGGGCCGCATTCAAAAGCTCCAAAAACACCTGTGCGAAAAGGACATCGACGGGGCCCTTATCCTGCAGAACGCAGACCTTTTCTACTTCAGCGGCACCAGTCAGCAGGCCAACCTCTATATCCCCTCCGAAGGGGAGGCGGTGCTGATGGTACGAAAGGATGCGGAACGGGCCAAAGCCGAGTCCGCGCTCGCCCACGTCATCCCCTTTTCAAGCCCCCGTGAAATCCCCGGGCTACTTGAGGACGCGGGCGTCCCCATGCCCAAAAAAATGGGCATGGAGCTGGACGTGCTGCCTGTGAACCAGTATTTCAGCTTGCAGCGCCTTTTCGGAAAACCCGAAATGGTCGACATCAGCCCGGCCATACGCCTGATCCGAAGCATCAAGTCCGACTACGAAGTCGAGTTGATCCGTAAGTCGGCCGCCATGTCCGACCGGTTGGCCGCGGCGGTACCGTCCATTCTCAAAGAAGGCATGACCGAGGTCGAGCTCGCCGGCCTGATCGAGGCAACGGCCCGGAAATGGGGTCACCAGGGCATCACGCGGATGCGGATGTTCGGCGCGGAGCTTTTCTACGGTCATGTCATGGCGGGTCCGGCCGCGGCAACGCCCAGCTACCTGGCATCCCCCACCGGCGGCGTCGGGCTCAACCCCTCCATTGCCCAGGGATCAAGCATGCAGCCCATCCGGCGAGGCGAACCCATCCTGGTGGACGTGGTATTCGCCCTTGACGGATACCTCTCCGACCACACGCGCATTTTCTCGATCGGTGATCTGCCGGAGGTCCTCGTCGACGCCCACAACGCCATGCTGGATATACAACATGCCGTCAAGGCGGCGGCCGTGCCCGGCGCGACCGCGGGCGACCTTTACGACCTTGCGGTCGCAAAAGCCGGCGAGCACGGCCTGGCCGACCATTTCATGGGCGTGGGAAACCAGCGGATCCGATTTATAGGGCATGGTGTCGGCCTTGAGGTGGACGAGTTTCCTATCCTGGCAAAAGGCCAGTCAATGCCCCTTGAAAAAGGCATGGTCATCGCCCTGGAGCCCAAGGCGATATTTCCGGGCAAAGGGGTGGTGGGTATTGAAAACACCCATGTGGTCACGGACAGCGGGTTGGAACAGCTGGGTACGGCGGTCGAGGATATCGTCCGCCTGTAGCCATTATTCAGGGTGGCGCCTGAAGGGCGGGTAGTTTTCGTGCATGTAGGGCCGGCGGTCCGCCCCCATCCGGAGGCCGTCCAGAATCGCCCGGTCGGTGCAGTTGAGGATCATGTGCATCAATTCGCCCCCCCGCAGGAAACCCAGGCTGCCCGAGACCGCGGCAACCTCGTCGAAGCGGGTGACACGGTCCCTTCGAACCATCCCGCCTGCCATGGCAAGGGGCACGGTTTCGCCGGAATGCACCAATCCCGAGCAACTGGGCGTAGAGTGATCCGCCGTGACAACAGCCAGCAGGTCATCCCTTTTTTTGAGCGCGCTTAAAAGTCCCTTAAACCCCGTATCCAAATCGCTTATGGCCTTTTTCTTTTCAGTGGGGGTTGCGTTGTGGGAAACCTCGTCCGGCACTTTCGTGTGGACGTGGATAAAATCGTGGGCATCATCGTCGATTGCCGCTTGAATGCGGCCGGCCAGGTCTTGTCCCGGCGAGGCGGAGTCTTCGGCCCGGGTGAAGTCAAACCCCAACGCCATGGCAAGCCCCTTGTAAACGCCGCCGGAAGCAATCATCGCCGGTGTAAACCCCCATTTTTCGGAAAACGGCACCTGCGGCACCCGACGCCCCGCGCGCTGGGTCAACAGAAAATTACCCCGGATTTCGCCCGCTTTCAATGCCCGGGGCGGTTTTATTTCCCGGAGCCTGTTGTGGCACCACGACAAATAACGGTTCATGGCGTCCGCGGTTCTTGCGGCGCGCA
>PUOB01000095.1 GCA_003551985.1 Desulfobacteraceae bacterium
ATATGGGCGACCACCTGCCAGAATATTATCAGGATGTTGAACAGTGCGTCGATGACGTAATCCAAAAAGTAGGTAAAACCATTATTTTGGGAATCCCCCTTGCGCTGGGCAAGCCAAACCAGCTCGTCAACGCCTTTTACAGGCGGATCAAAGCCGACCCGTCCCATCATCTCACCATATGCACGGCGCTTTCACTAGAGCGCCCGAAAGGATCGAGCGACCTTGAAAACCGCTTCCTCGGCCCTTTTGCAAAGCGCATGTTCGACGGGTACGTCGATCTCGAGTACATGACAGACCTCCGCAACAAGCAGCTCCCCCCCAATTTCAAGCTGCGCGAGTTCTATTCCAAGGCGGGAACCTACCTCGGGGAAGAGTCCACCCAACAGAACTATGTCAGCTCGAACTATACCCATGCATGGCGCGACATCCTCGATAGCGGTGTCAACGTTATCGCCCAGATGGTCAGCAAAAAGGATATTGACGGAAAACCCCGCTTTTCCCTGAGCTGCAACCCGGAAATCACCCTGGATTTGGCGCCGGCCCTGCGTCAAAAGGAAAAAGAGGGCATGAAAATCGCGGCCATCGCCCAGGTAAACCAGAACCTGCCGTTCATGTACGGCGACGCGGTGGTGGATCCGGATTATTTTGATATGGTCGTCGATGCGCCCGAATACACGACCCGGCTGTTCAGCGCGCCCAAAATGTCGATCACAACGCCGGATTATATGATCGGCATCTACGCCAGCGCCTTGATCAAGGATGCCGGCACGCTCCAGATCGGCATCGGCTCCCTGGGGGATGCCTTGTGCTACGGGCTGATCATGCGGGAAAAGCACAATCCTTCCTACAAGCAGTTTCTAAACGACGCAGGCATAATGGACCGGTTCGGCGATGTCATCGGCCGCCTGGGCGGCACTGAACCGTTCACCAAGGGCATCACCGGATCTACGGAGATGCTGGTTGACGGGTATCTCCACCTGATTGACAAAGGCGTCGTCCGCCGCAATGTCTATGAAAATGTTTTGCTGCAGCGGCTTTTGAACGAAGACCGGATGACAGACGCCGTTACGCCGGAAACCCTTGAACTGCTCCTGGCGGAAAAAGCCGTAAACACGGTTTTGACCCGGGAGGACGTCGACGTCCTCGTTCACTACGGTATTTTCAGGGATGGGCTCACATTCAGGGGCGGCGCCATCCATTGCGATGACGGCCGGCAGGTTTCCCCCGACCTGAACGATCCGGCGAACCTG
Source organism: Desulfobacteraceae bacterium (assembly GCA_003551985.1). The sequence goes on from PUOB01000095.1 coordinate 1,251, forward strand.
GAACAGGTCATGACCCATTGCCTCGGCACGCACTTGAAAAACGGCGTCCTGGTATATGGCGGCTTTTTCCTGGGGCCCGAGGCCTTTTATGAGCGCCTGCGCACCATGAGCGAGGCGGCGCGCAAAAAAATCTACATGACCTCGGTGTTGAACGTCAACCAGCTCTATGCCAACAACCTGTATCTCAGTGAGGCGCTCAAGGTCGAACAGCGGCAGCACGGCCGCTTTGTCAATGCCTGCCTCAAGGTGACCCTCAACGGCAACGTGGTCTCGGACGCCCTTGAAGACGGCCAGGTGGTCAGCGGGGTCGGAGGGCAGTACAACTTCGTCGCCATGGCCCATGCACTGCCCAATGCCCGATCCATCATCATGTGCAAGGGGCTGCGGGGCGCGGGAAAGAACCAGGCGTCCAATATTGTGTACAATTACGGCCATGTCACCATTCCCCGCCACTTGCGGGATATTGTCATCACCGAATACGGCATTGCGGATTTGAGGGGCAAGTCCGACAGTGAAGTCATCGCCGCGCTCCTCAATATCACCGATTCCCGGTTTCAGGACGGGCTGCTCAAACAGGCCCAGGACGCGGGGAAGATGCCCCGGGACTACTGTATCGATGACAAGCACCGGAACAATTACCCGGAACGCCTGGAAGCGGCTATCGCCGACTATAAAAAGGCCCGTTATTTTGAGCCGTTCCCGTTCGGAACCGATTTTACAGACGATGAACTGGTGATCGGCAAGGCCCTCAAGGGACTGAAGGCACAGATGTCCGAGGGCATGAGCCGGATCACAAGTCTGGGGAAAGCGATGACCATCGGCCGGTTTCCGGATGCGGCAACGCCCTACCTCGAGCGTATGCAGCTGGACAATCCCGCCTCCGCAAAGGAGAAAATGATGGCCAAGCTCGTGGTCTACGCCCTATCCCAGCAAGGTTCAATATAGTGGCTGAATGGCGCCACAGAGCCATAGGATGCGCTGACGAAGGAAGCGCATCATCAAGATCGACCCGGCATACCCATTTGCCTTTGACCGACAGATTTGTTATGTTTTGAATAAAAAACCAAGGAGGGAACATGGCTGAAAATCAACCGTCCGATACGGCCGTTACCATACCGGGGCTTGCCCACCTCAGGCAGATCAGCCGCAATCTGACCACCGGCGCCCTCTACGAGGAAATCATCAAACACCGTGAGGGTCAGATCGCCCACCTGGGCCCCATGGTTGTCAGGACGGGTCATGATGCCGAAATGCCCCTGTCCGATAAGTTCATCGTGAAAGACCCCGTAAGCGAACAAAAAGTATGCTGGGACAACGCGAAAAACGAGCTGTCGTTGAATTATTTCAACACGATCTATAACCGGCTGGTCGCCTACATGCACAACCGGCAGGCCTACGTCCAGGACTGCATGGCCGGAAGCGTGGCGGAATATCAGCTCCCCATGCGAATCATCACCGAAACGGCCTGGCATTCCCTTTTTGCCCGAAACATGTTTTACCAGCTGCCCGGGGAAATCCCGTTCGAGGATTTCAACCCGGCATTCACCCTCATTCACGTGCCTGGATTCCATGCCATTCCCGAGCTGGACGGCACCAATACGGCGTCGTTCGTCATTATCAGCCTCGAGCGGAAAATCGTCCTTATCGGTGGGACGAGCTATTCCGGTGAAATCAAGCAGGCCGTGTTCACCATGGTCAATCAACTGATGCCCAAAGACATTTTCGTCATGCGATGTTCGGCAAACGTTGGCCCGGACAACGACGTCGCCATATTCATGGGAAGGGAGGAGACCGGCAAAACCACGCTGGCCATCGATCCGGCAAGGCGTTTTCTGGGGGATCATTCCCACGGGTGGAACGACAAGGGCATTTTCAACCTGGATTGGGGCGTGTATGCAAAGATCCGGGGCATTCGGGAAGAAAACCAGCCTTACATATACGCCTGTACACGAAAATTCGGCACCCTGCTTGAAAACGTGACCCTCGATCCCGAAACCCGGCGGCTTGACACCGATGACGACAGCCTCACCGGCAACACCCGGGCGGCGTACCCGATTGCGCACCTGCCCAACGCCATCCGCCAGGGCGTGTTCGGCCACCCCAAAAACATTTTTCTGCTGACCTGCGACGCGTTCGGCGTGCTGCCGCCCATTGCGCGGCTGACCCCCGAGCAGGCCGTATACGCCTTTTTATCCGCCTACACCGCGAAGTTCAAGCAGACGGAAACCGGCCGGATGGAGCCGGAAGTCATGTTCGACGTCTGCTTCGGCGATGCGGCCCTGGCGCTCCCGTCCCATGAATACGGCCGGATGTTTCTGG
>PUOB01000268.1 GCA_003551985.1 Desulfobacteraceae bacterium
CTTTGTAAAAAGTTCAAGATCAAGGCTTGCGCAATTTCGAAGAATGCAGCGTACCTGGCGTACGTGAAATTCTGAGAAATTGCGCATAACGCAGATATTGGACTTTTTACGAAGCCGTCATAGTTTGTTTTGATGTTTGATGTTCACCCCTTCCACGATAAAGGCGACGTGCTCGGCAATGTTGGTGGACAGATCGGCGATCCGTTCCAGGCAGCGCGATATGATAATGGTCTGGATGGAGCGCCGCATCTTCAGCACCCGTTTTTCAAAGCCGGATGAGCTTGCGGCCATGACCTCGATCAGCCCTTTGAGAACCTGCATGGTATACTCGTCTGCCTCGTCGTCCATGGCGGGGATCTTCCGGGCTGTGTCCGAATCCATGTCCCGAAAAGCGGTAACAGCCATGGAAAACATTCGCCGGGTGCTCCCGATGAGCGATTCCATGGCCGGCACCGGTCCGATGGGCGAATGCCGGCAGAGAAAGATGGTTCTCTCCGCGATGTTGACGCATTGATCGGCAATGCGTTCCAGGTCGTTGCTGATACGCATGATGCCAACGATCATGCGGAGGTCCCGGGCCATGGGCTGCTCCAGGGCCAGCAGCCTCAGGGACTGCCGGTCGATATCCAGCTCGATTTTATTGATCTCCCGGTCGCCGTCGATAATGGACTGGGCAAGCTCATCATCGCGTTCCAGGTAGGCTTTGCACGCACTGTCCAGCGATTTGCGCGCGGAAGCCGCCATTTTGTATACCGTCAGCTTCAAATGCTCAAGTTCTTTGTGAAAATTCTGGCGTTCCATGAAATGCGGGTCTCCTTATCCGAACCGGCCGGTGATGTAGTCTTCGGTTTGCGCAAGCTGCGGGCGGGTGAAAAGGGTTTCCGTCCTGCCGGTCTCGATGAGTTTGCCCATATAGAAAAAGGCCGTCACATCCGACACCCGGGCAGCCTGCTGCATGTTGTGCGTTACGATGACAATCGTATACTGCTTCTTGAGCGCATGGATCAGGTCTTCGATTTTCTGCGTGGCAATGGGGTCCAGGGCGGATGCCGGCTCGTCCATGAGCAGCACGCCGGGCCGAACGGCCAGGGCCCGGGCGATGCACAGGCGCTGCTGCTGGCCGCCCGAAAGCCCGAGCGCCGACGTATGGAGCCGGTCCTTGACCTCATCGAAGAGGGCCGCGTCCACAAGTCTTTTTTCCACTTCCTCCCGGAGCGCGGCCTTGTTTTTGAATCCATTGACCCGCAGCCCGTAGGCCACGTTTTCGAAGATGGTCTTCGGAAACGGGTTGGGCTTCTGGAAAACCATCCCGACCCGCCGGCGCAGGTGAACCACGTCAACCCCCGGATCGTAGATGTTTTCTCCGTCCAGCACGATCTCCCCGCGGATCCGGGTGCCCGGTATCAGATCATTCATCCGGTTGAGGCAGCGCAAAAATGTGCTTTTGCCGCAGCCGGAAGGCCCGATCAGCGCTGTTGCCTGGTTTGCGCCGATCTCCACGCTGATATCTTCGAGCGCCTTGAAATCCCCGTAGTAAAAATCCAGGTTTTTGACGGTAAATGCTATCGTGTTGCTCATGACAATCCAATCCCTATATTGATCATTGCGCTTTTTTCAGGGAAAAGAAAAAAACGCTTCCCCGGGTCTTGCCCGAGGGCGGGCTTTGCACCCAGATTTCGCCGCCCATGCCGGCAACGGCGTTTCTGCAGATAGCCAGCCCCAGCCCCGTGCCGCCGGTGAAGCGGCTTCGTTCCTTTTCCACCCGGTAGAACCGTTCGAAAATCCGCGCCTGGTGAGAGTCTGCTATGCCAGGCCCTTCGTCTTCCACGCCGAAAACGACCATTTGTTCCTTCTCCCGGCAGAATACGGTGATGGTGCTGTCTTCAGGCGAATATTGGATGGCGTTGTCCAGAAGATTTACGAATACGCGCACCAGGGATGGCTCGTCCGCCATCACCGCCGGGGCATCCCCGATCCGGCTGTTTACGGTAATATTTTTTCCGGCCGCAACCGGGCCGGAGGTCTCAAGGGCCGCATGCAGGCAGTCGCCTGCATCAACAATTTTCATATGCTTTTCAAAGGATCGTTCCTGAAGGCTCGTAAGCTGGAGCAGATCGTTTACGATGTCCGTCATGTGATCGGCATTCCGGTGAATGGTCTGCAAAAAGGACTTTGCGTCGTCGGGAAATGAAAAGGGTCCTGAAAGCAGGGTTTCCACGTACCCCTTGATGGAGGTGAGCGGGGTTTTCAACTCGTGGGATACGTTGGCAACGAAGTCGCGGCGGATCTTTTCCAGCCGCCTTCGCTCGCTCACATTGTAGAATACCACCAGCGCGCCGCCTTCGGGAATTTCCGCCAGGTAAACCTCGTAGAACAGGTCTTCTTCCAGTTGCAGGGTAAAGCTGTATTCCGGCGTGCCGGCCAGCACTTTCTCGCAGGCCGCCTGGATTTCGTTGTTAAGAAAAACCTCCATGGGTTTTTTGCCGATGCAGCGGCCCCGGCACCCGGCCAGGTCTTCCACGGAGTGGTTGGCCGCCTTGATGCGGCCGTCGGCATCCAGAAGCAGGATGCCTTCGCGCATGTTCTCGATAATGATCGCCATTTCGTATTTTTGTCGTGTAATGGTTTCCACCTGGGTGGAAATACGGTCCGCCATTTCGTTGATGTTTCCGGAAAGCTCGGAAAATTCCCGGCCGTCGTCCGCGATATACCGGTGGGAGTAATCCCCGGTGCCGATCGTCCGGATCCGATCGAGGATTTCGTGCAGCGGCGACTCGAAGCGCCTCGCGAAATAAATGCTCAGGCCAAGGGCGGCGGCGAAGATGATTCCATTGATCATCCAGAACTGCCGCGCATACTCGTTTACACGGGTTTCCACCTCGGAAAACGGGATGGCGATCCGGAGGATCATCGGGCCCGGATATCCTTCCAGATCCACGCGGCGCGCTGCATAGATCAGGTGCCGCTTGATGGTGTCGGAATACCGGATGGAAGAGCCCTGGCCGGTTTGCCGGGCGGCGGACACCTCTTCCCGGTATGCGCGGTTTTCCATGTCCGCAACATGTTCCCACGATACATCCGAATCGGCCGCAACCCGGCCGTCGCCTCCGATCACGGTGATGCGAAAGCCCACCTGTTCGGCATACATGGCGCACCAGTCGTAGAGTTCCCGGTCCGATAAAAACGGCTGGTGCCGCCCGGCAAGCCATTCGATGAAATCGAGGTTTTCATAGGCCCTGCTCCGGGATGTCTCGATAAAATCATCTTTGAGCGAGTAATAGATATACACGCCCGGGATGCAGATGGCCACGATGAGAACCAGCCAGAAAGCCGCCAGGATGCGAATGCCGAACCGCATGGATTTGAGCCGTTTCACAATATTTACTCCCTGAACCGGTAGCCGATGCCGCGCACGGTTTCAATGTTGTCGGCAAGGGAGCCGAGTTTCTGGCGAAGACGCCGGATGTGCGTATCCACGGTGCGATGATAGCCTTCGAACCGGTATCCCCACACCCGGTCCAGAAGCTGATCCCGGGTCCAGGCCCGTCCCTTGCC
>PUOB01000013.1 GCA_003551985.1 Desulfobacteraceae bacterium
ACGGCGAATAATCACACAGCGACGCACCTGCTGCATTACGGGCTTCGCAAGGTTTTGGGCAATCATGTGCGGCAGTCCGGATCTTTCGTGGGGCCGGATCGGATGCGGTTCGACTTCACCCATTTTTCACCCCTTTCAACCGAAGCGCGGGAGCAGATCGAAAGCGCCGTCAATGCGCGTATTCGGGAAAATGTCCCGGTCGAGAGCCATGAAATGGACGCGGAAGAAGCTTTCAAAAGCGGCGCCACCGCCCTTTTCGAAGAAAAATACGGCGAGCGGGTCAGGATCGTTTCTCTTGAATCGTTCAGCAAGGAGCTTTGCGGCGGGACGCACACCGACCGAACCGGCAATATCGGGGGTTTCAAAATCCTCTCCGAGGGGGGGATCGCATCGGGGATTCGCCGTATTGAAGCATTGACAGGAGATGCCGCGCTTGCTCACATCCAGAACATGGACAGGATGCTGGCCGATGCCGCAAGGCTTTTCAAAGACCGACCCGAGGCGCTGACAGGGCGTATCGAGAACCTTCAGGCGTCCCATAAAAATCTTGAAAAAACCGTGGCGCAGCTGAAACTGAAGCAGGCATCCGCTTCCGCCGGGCAAATAGACGATGACATTCGTTCCGTCAATGGTGTAAAGGTGATCGCAAAAACCGTTTCCGCGGAGAATCCCGGCGCGCTCCGAAACCTGGCCGACCGGTTCAAGGATAACATCCAGTCGGGTATTGTTGTGCTGGGTGCACCGAGCGGGGAAAAGGCCATGCTCGTGGTGGTGGTCACCAAAGACCTGGCGGATCGTTTTCACGCCGGCAACATTATCCGGGAAATCGCCGCTGAAGTCGGCGGCGGGGGCGGTGGACGCCCGGACATGGCCCAGGCGGGCGGGTCGCAGCCTGAAAAACTGGACAATGCCATGGAAAAGGCGTTATCGGTGATTGAGCAGGCGGCCGGTTAGTCCGGTCCGATTCATTCCGGAAACACCTCGTCGAAACGGATGTTCATTTTTTCAGGGGGCAGGGGCAAGTCCCTGGAAACCGCATCCGAAAGGGCGGCTTCGGCATCCGGGTCTGCCCACCAGTACCACAGTGAGCTGTTTTCATTGCCATACCTGGACAGCACCGTATCGGGGGTGCCGAACTTGTTCCAGTAGAGCAGGCGGGTGTAGTCGATGTTCCAGAGCAGTACATACGGATGGTTGTCAATTAATATTTTATCCATTTCCCGGTATATGTCATTTCTCTTGGCCACGTCGAAAACGGTCTTTTGCTTTTCAATGAGCCGGTCGGTTTCAGGATCCTTGAAGCCGGTAATGTTGGACCCGCCATGGCGCTCGGCCTCCCCGGAAGACCACATGCTTTCCGGATCCTTGAATATCCCGGAACTCCACGCCGCCCAGGTCATATCGTAATTGAACTCGTCCATGTCCCTGGCCCAGGCCGCCCAGTCCTTCTGGTCGATTGTCATTTGTATGCCCACATCTTTCAGGTCCTCCGCATAAATGGAAAGGAATCGGGCCGAACCGGCCTGGCGCGTGAGAAACTTAAAGGAGAATCGTTTGCCGTCTTTTTCCAGGTATCCGGTTTCCGGGTTGACATGCCACCCCGCGTCGTCAAGCAGGTCCCTGGCTTTGCGGCTGTCTTTTTCAATAACCGGGTGGGGGCACGGATTGTCCGGCGAATAAAGGTCTTCGAAATACGACCGGTGCAGAAAGTACTGGTTGTACATCAGCGTCTGGTTCATTTTTTCCCGGTCGAGCAAAAGCGCCATGGCTTTGCGCACGTTTTCGTCGTCAAACGGCGCCCGACGCATATTCATCGCGAATCCCTGGAAGCCGATGGGCTCGTGATTGTAGATCCGCTGCTTGACAATATGGTTTTGGGAAAAATGATTTCCCGTGGTTTCATTGATCCAGATGCGGGATGTGTACACGGGGAAAAGGTCGATACGCCCCTGTCTGAATGCCTCGAAGGCGTTCTCGCGCTCTGCGAAAAACCGGAATGTCACCGTGTCGAAATTGTACTTGTTCTGGTGGCGTGGCCGGTCATTCTGCCACCAGTCCATTCTGCGCTCAAAGCTGATCCGGATGCCTTCCTCGATGCGCCCCGGCCGGTAGGGCCCTGAAACAACCGGAAAGTCAAATACCAGTGCATTAAAGTTTGTGTCGCCGTATGCATGTTCGGGCAAAATGGAAAACCCGCCCAAAGACAGAAGATTTTTCCAGTGCGCGTCCCGGGCCGTAAAGCGGATGGTATGTTCGTCAATAACCTCGGGGGGATCAAACCGCTCCATGTTGACCTTGTGCGGCCCGGTCATGTTTTCAGGATCCATGATAACGTCATAGGTCCACTTCACGTCTTTTGCCGTAATCGATTCCCCGTCACTCCAGCGGGCATTTGGGTCAATATGAAAGGTGTAGGTGGCCTTGTCTTCGGATATGGACCATTTTTCGGCGATGGCGGGCTCGTATTCGAGGGTGATGGGGTTTATGCTCAAAAGCGATTCGAACATCACGCCGAAAATCTCGGATGACAGCACGTTCCGGTCCAGGTAATAATTGAGGCTTTTGGGGTATTGCCCGCCGAATACGACGATTTCTCCGCCGGGCCGGGCCTCGGTGCTGGCGATGGGGTCCGGGCGGTCTTCCCATCCGTCTTCGGGATAGGTCTGCTTTGCTCCGGCGGCGGGCAATCCGGCAAGCGCGAGCCCCGCGGCAAAGATCACGGCATATACAAGAATAAAACGTGGCATAAAGTGTCCGCTACCCTCCCTTTAATACATCGATCATGGTATACACGTTTCCGGTTTCTCCGCGATTCATCTTTTCCGATAAGAACAACACTGCGTTAAAGGTGCCTTGTGCGTATATATCACGGCCATTTATGTTGTGGACGAATTTAAAAACGGCGTTTTTATCCGCGGAGACCAGGGTATAGGTGTGCCACCCATGCCCGTTGATGTGCGCTTCGGGGATGCCCATGGCCAATTGCTGCTCTGGATCGCGGATTTTTATGATCTCGGATTCGTCAAAATCGACGCCGAGACTCTTGAAATTTTCGGCCATGGCCTTGGCGGTTCCGCTGGTATCCGCCTTTGCGGCTTGGTGGCTTTCCTTTATTTCCAGGCTGTAACCGGAAAAAAGCCCGGGAAAATTCTCGGCCGCATAAGCCACCATGGCTTGGAGCGCCACGATCTGCTTGGCCATGTTTGGGGCGACAACGGCGGATATAGCGGAGGATTCGACGCTCCTGGACAGTGTTTCCCGGTCCCCGCCGGTAGTCCCCATAATAAAGGGGAGGTTGTGCCTGCAGTAAAAGGCGGCGTTTTCGTTCACCGCCAAGGGATGGGTGAAATCGACGGATATGAAATTCCCGTGTACCTGTTTGATCGTTTTTATGGCCTCATCCCGGCTTTCAGGGGGCACCAGGGCAATGGCGCGGCCGTCCGCATTGTATTGGGCATCCGTAATTTCGGGCCCGGTGAGGGAGTGTTCCACCAGCGCGAAACGGTTGTCTGACAGGACATGGGAGACGAGCATTTTTGCGACGTTTCCGGGAAG
>PUOB01000406.1 GCA_003551985.1 Desulfobacteraceae bacterium
AGTATACGGGACAGCCCGAAACGCAGGGCGGGCTTGTAAAAACCCTTGATTTCAAGATTTATCTGGGGCTTCTCACGGAAACCTACAATCCGGACCACCAGGGGGACCTGAAACGGACAGGCGCGGTCCCCATCGACATGGTGGTTGTCAATCTCTATCCTTTCCAGGAGACTGTGGCCGATCCGGACGTCACCATGGAGAAGGCCCGCGGCAACATCGATATCGGGGGGCCGTGCATGATCCGCGCAGGCGCGAAGAATTTCATCCGGGTGGCCCCGGTGGTGGACCCGGCGGATTACCCCGCGATCAGCCATGAACTCGATGCCCTGGAAGGCATGATCTCCCTGGAAATGCGGTCGAACCTGGCGCGCAAGGCATTTGCGCATACCGCGAAATACGACGCCGATATTGCGGAATTTTTTGAGAGGTGCACTTTTTCAGAAATCCAGGGCGCCTATGAAGCGATTGTATAAAAAAGGGACCGTTTCACACAACACCACGGAGAACAATAAATATGACCAGCGATATCAAAACGATGTACAAAACCATCATGGACGACCATTTCCCGCCGCAAATGGAAATCGCCTTTGTGGATGGTCAATCACGGCAGACACTCTTTTACGAAAAAGTCGACTGGGTTGTCGACAACGTAAAAAAAGGTCTGCGGTACGGCGAAAATCCGGGCCAGGAGGCCGCGCTTTATAAACTCGTTAACGGCAACCTGCTCATCGGCGAAACCCGGACCATCCAGCCCGGGCAATACCTGGCATCGGATGCGGAACTGCTTCAGTCCGGGAAACATCCGGGCAAGACGAACCTGACGGACGCCGACAACGCGCTTAACATCCTGCGCTATATGACCGAAACGCCCACGGTGGTTATCGTCAAACACAACAACCCGTGCGGCGCGGCCCGTGCCGAAAGCCTGAGCGAAGCCTACCACAAGGCCTATATGGCCGACCGGGTGGCCGCTTTCGGCGGGTGCATCGCGGTCAACCGGCCCCTGGACAAAACGACGGCCGACGCCGTGTCACAGCAGTATGCGGAAGTGGTTGTCGCCCCGGAATTCGAGGAAGGCGTAATGGACATTCTGGCCCGCCGGAAAAACCTCCGGGTGATCCGCATTCAAAATATCGAGCGGCTTCAATCCTTTGCAAAGCAGCGTGTCGTTGATTTCAAAAGCCTTATCGACGGCGGCGTCATAACCCAGCTGTCGTTCGTGCCGGAGGCGATGGACGACCGGGATTTCAGACTGGCCGAATCCGAATATAACGGACAGATATACCGGATCAACAGGCTGCCCACCGAACACGAAATGGAAGATATCAAGTTCGGGTGGCTCCTGGAAGCGGGCGTGACGTCGAATTCCGTTTTGTACGTCAAAAACGGGGTTTCGGTCGGTATCGGTACAGGAGAGCAGGACCGCGTCGGTGTCGCGCAGATCGCGCGGGACAAGGCCTACCGGAAGCTGGAGGACCGCTACTGCTACGAGCAGCACGGCGTCGGCTTCAATGATATGGATGACGAAGACAAAAAAGCGGCCATCGTGAAGCGGGTCTTTTCCGAAAAAGGCGGGCTAATCGGCGCCACCATGGTCAGCGACGCATTTTTCCCGTTTCGCGACGGTATCGATATCGGCCTGCGCGAAGGGGTTACCGCGGTAGTCCAGCCCGGCGGTTCGCAAAACGACTACCAGTCCATCGCGGCCTGCAATGAAAACAACGCAACCATGGTGTTCACCGGTCAAAGGAGCTTTAAGCATTGAGGGGGTTGTAGGTTGTAAGTTGTAAGTTGTAGGTTGTAAGTTGTAAGTCATAGGATGTGCTGACGAAGGAAGCGCATCACACCCTATGTCCCCAAACGCCGGACCGTTATCATGTTCGTGCTGCCGGTCTTCCATAGATCCTGACCGGCGGTGATCACCACCAGGTCTCCCTTTTTCGCGAAGCCCGCTTTCAGGACGAACGCGGAGGCACGGGCGAACATCGTGTCCGTGTCGCCGGTATACTCGACATGGGCGGGAATGCATCCCCAATACAGGGCAAGGCGTCGGACCGTACGCTCGTAAGGCGACAGCGCAATGATCCGGCTTGCCGGCCTGAACCGGGCAACCTGGGCGGCCGTGTACCCGGTTTGGGTGGTGGCGATAATCGCCTCGGCCCGGATATGGTTTGCCAGGATGCATGCGGCATGCGCCACCGACTCTGAAATCCGGGTCTGCAGGATTTCCTGGAAAGACCGGTCAAAGGGGTACGTTTCCTGGGCTTTTTCCGCGATCCGCGCCATGTACCCCGTGGCACGGTCCGGAAAAAGGCCCATGGCGGTTTCCTCGGAAAGCATCAGGGCGTCCGTTCCGTCCAGCACGGCATTGGCCACATCCGTGGCCTCGGCCCGCGTCGGCCGGGGCGAATCGACCATGGATCGCAGCATCTGGGTTGCTATGATCACCGGTTTCCCCAGCCGGTTCCCCTTGGTCACGAGCATCTTCTGCGTACCCGGAACATTTTCCAGCGGGATTTCCACCCCCAGGTCCCCCCGGGCCACCATGATCCCGTCCGACACAGCCATTATATCGTCGATGACAGCAAGCGCCTCGTGCTTCTCGATTTTTGCGATCACCGGCGTATCGCAGCCCCGGCCCTCAATAATCGACTTCACATTTTCAATGTCATGGGCGTTGCGCACAAATGACAGCGCCACATAATCCACACCCTGCTCAAGGCCGAACATCAGGTCCGCGTGATCCTTTTTTGTCAGGGAAGGCGCCCGGATGGAGCCCGAAGGCAGATTGATTCCCTTGTAGGATGTGAGCCTCCCGCCGGTAATGACGCGGCAGGAGATATCCGTTTCCGTCGCTTCGCGAACAACGAGTTCGATGAGTCCATCCGCCAGGAGTATGGCATCTCCCTTTTTGACATCCGACGGGAGGTGGGCATAGTTGACGGGAATCCGTCCTTCCCCGCCGTCCGCATCCGCGGTGGTCAATACCAGCCGGTCCCCGTTGTTGAGTACAATCCCTTCAGGCGGCTCGATTTTACCGATCCGGATCCGGGGCCCCTGGAGATCCTGGAGGATCGCAACGGGAGCCCCGGTTGTCGCGGATGCATCGCGGATCAACCGGATCATCTCCATGTGCGTCTCATGGGTGCCGTGGGAAAAATTCAAGCGGGCGACGTTCATACCGCTTTCGATCATCTTCACCAGCATCGCCGCGTCGGCGCATGACGGCCCGATAGTGCATATTATTTTTGTTTTTCGCATTGACCCCCTCCGCCTTCTCTTCGGCAACGGTTATCCCAAAAAGACCGCCAATTTGTCGCGCACGGCATCGACATGCTGAAAGGTTACCTGGACGATATCTTTGGGCTTGAGGTTCATCTGGCCGGAAACGGAGACCTTGCATTCAAGGAGGTACTCGGGTATCAGCACAACATACCCGTCCCTGCGTTTTTCCAAAACGATGGCCTCGACCCGCTCGCCCTGGATGCTTTCAAGGTATTTCAAAAGCCAGTACCGGTTGCGGCGCGACTGGACGATGGCCGCACG
>PUOB01000316.1 GCA_003551985.1 Desulfobacteraceae bacterium
GATACTGGCCATCCTTATGCCGCCGTTGCTTTACCTGGCAACGATCCACGGCCTGGAACAGTATTACCTGACGGGGCGGTATCAAAATGAAATTGAAAACACCTATCTTGCCGATATGGACCGCATCCTTGGCGGCGAAGTTGCGCTGCAGGAAGCCATCAGGCATTCCATCGAGCGATATATGAACGACGACTTGCTCATCCGCCTCGGCATCGACCTGGATGTCACGGTTGCCACCGCGGAGGGCGAGATCCTTTACCCGCCGCCTTACCAGCCGGGTGCGACGCGGGGTGGGATAGACAATGAAGATCCCATCGAAACGGCAAGAAACAACTTCGAAATTCTACAAAACGGCCTGACGGTGGACGTTTCGGCGGTCATGCGCCTGTATTCCGCCATCGCACTGGCGATATTGCTGGTTTACATCCTGCTGACCGGCAGCGGCCTGTATTTGTACTTCAACACGGCATCCTTCAAGGCCCGGCTGGAGGAACAGGAGCAGACAGCAGAACTGGAGCGGCTTCAGCAGCTTGAAAATGAATTCAGCCGCCAGTTTGAGCGGGTCGCAGCGGAAAGGGAGGAACTGCTGCGCGAACACCAGAGACTGCAGTCCTCTCTTGAGGCGCATAAACAGAAAGCGGCCAGAAACGAAGAGGAAATGTTCGAGGAAATCGAAAAACTGGAAGCAAGGCTTTCGGAAAACCTTGAAGAACAGGAGCTTCAGACAAATGAAATCCTGGAACTTGAAGACAAGATCGGCGAGTTGGAAAAACTGAGAGAGAACATAAGCCGGCACAAGGAAAAAAATGCCGAAAAACTGACGAAACGCTTCCGGACGCTATATAAGAACATCGATTTCCATGAACGGTCCCTGTCGGGCATCGCCGACCTGACAGACGACATGGCCCTCAAGGCCGAGGAGGTCATCCACCAGCTGGACGTTGATTCCGCGGCAGTCGTCGTCAAGCGGAAGGTCTTTTCACGAAAAGGGAAAATCAACGCGTTTGAAGTGGTGTTTGCCTACAACGGCCGCATCTACTTCAAGAAAAACGAGCAGCAGCGGATCGAGCTTCTGGCGGTGGGCACAAAAAATACGCAGGCCAAGGATCTGGCATACCTGGACAGGGTGCATTTAAACCATACGGGATAGGCTTCCGGCGGCCTTATTCATGTTTTTTGAACTGCCCGGACGGATCCGCCGATGCCCCCGGCGTACTGTCCGGCATATTGTCCGGCACCTGCTTGTATCCGCACCCCCGGATGGCGCAGCGAAGCATGAGCCCGTCCTTCTTGGTTTCCTTTTCAACCAGGTACGGTGCCCCGCAGTCGGGGCATTGGCTGTTCACCGGCTTGTCCCATAGCGCAAACGTACACTCCGGGTAGCGGTTGCAGCCGTAAAAAACCTTGCCCCGCTTGGATTTTTTTTCAACCACCATCCCCGTACACCCCTCTTCCGGGCATTCAACCCCGGTAGACGCACCTTTGCCATTTGTATGCAGGGAACGGGTGTTCTTGCATTCAGGATATCCGGTGCAGGCAAGGAAATCCCCGTAGCGCCCCTGCTTGACCACCATATTCCGGCCGCACTTGTCGCAAACCTCGCCTTCGGCCAACTCCTGAACCGGTTCGATGGCGCGGATGTGGCCTTTTTCATCCCGCTCGTAATTGCGCGAATAGGTGCACTCCGGATACCCCTCGCAGGCGAGAAACGGTCCGTTTTTTCCGACTTTTATACGGATTTCCCGTTCGCACACGGGGCAGCTGATGCCAGTCGGCAGGCCGAGCCCCTTGACACTCAGCATTTCGTGGGCCGCGGCAACGACCCGGTCCTCGAACACGTCATAGAAATTTTTCAGAAGCTGCTTGGCATCCATTTCAGCCGATTCAACCCGGTCGAGGTCGTTTTCGAGCCTTGCCGTAAAGTCAACGTTGACAATATCCGGAAAATTCTGAACCAGCAGGTCCGTGATGATAAAACCGAGTTCATTGGGTTTGAACACCCCCTTTAGCAGCTCGACATAGCCTTTCTCCCGAATGGTGGACAGGATGGCGGCATACGTACTCGGCCGGCCGATACCGTTTTCCTCGAGCTCCTTGACCAGCGTCGCCTCGGTAAACCGGGGCGGCGGCTGGGTAAAATGCTGTTTCGGCTCAAGGGAGAGAAGCTTCAGCACTTCGTTTTCCGCCAACTCCGGGAACTGCCCCCCGGCCTTTTCTTCTTCCGCCGCTGTGGCGTCATCGGCGGACTGGTAAAGCGCCAGGAAGCCGGGAAATTGAACGGTGGATCCGGTCGCGGTAAAAAGATAGCCGGCGGCGGCGATGTGAATGGTCTTCTGGTCTATCAACGCTTCGGCCATCTGGGATGCCACGAACCGCTGCCAGATAACCCGGTAAAGCGTGAGCTGATCCTTGGACAGGTAAGGCGCAACACCCTCGGGCGTGTTAAAAACTGAGGTGGGACGGATGGCTTCATGGGCATCCTGGGTCCGGTTTTTGTTTTTGAAAAAACGCGGCTTATCCAGCGCGTAATCCCTGCCATAACGCTCGAAAATGAGATTTTTTGCTTCACCCGCGGCTTCCGCGGAGATACGGGTGGAGTCCGTACGCATATAGGTGATCAAACCGACGGTTTCACCGCCAAGGTCGATCCCTTCATAAAGCTGCTGGGCCACGCTCATTGTTTTTCTGGCGGAAAAACGCAGTTTTCGAATGGCTTCCTGCTGAAGCTTGCTGGTGGTAAAGGGGGGGTAGGGACGGCGCCGGACAGTTTTCTTGACAACCTTATCCACCCTATATTCAGCCCCGGTCAACTCCCCGTGTATGGCGGCGGCGGCTTTTTCATCCGGAATCGATATTTTCCGTCCGCCCTTTTTCGTTAGCTTTGCCGCGAAAGGCGGGGGTTCATTGCCTTCCAGGGTTGCTGTCATCGACCAGTATTCCACCGGCTCAAAGGCATTGATGGCCCTTTCCCGTTCGCATATCATCCGGACGGCGACCGACTGCACCCGCCCGGCGCTCAACCCGTACTTGACCTTCTTCCAGAGAATGGGGCTAATCTGGTATCCCACCAGGCGATCCAGTATGCGCCGGGTCTGCTGGGCCTTGTAACGGTTTTCGTTTAACGGTTCAGGGGAGACGAGGGCGTCCTTGACCCCTTTTTGGGTCAACTCGTGAAACAGCACCCGATGAAACGTGCGCCCCTTTTTCTTCAGCACCTCCGCGGCATGCCAGGCGATGGCCTCCCCCTCGCGGTCCGGGTCGGGGGCCAGATAAATATCCTCGGCGTCCCCCGCAGCGGCCTTCAAGGCCTTGATCACCTTCTGTTTACCCGGAATGGTGACGTATTGCGGCGTGAAATCGTTTTCAATATCGATCCCGATTTCCTTGTGGGGGAGGTCCTTGATATGGCCCACCGTGGAAGCGACATTATACTGGTCGCCAAGATACTTTTTGATTGTTTTGACCTTGGTCGGTGACTCAACGACAACGAGCGGTTTTGCCACTATACTTCTCCGCTTGA
>PUOB01000311.1 GCA_003551985.1 Desulfobacteraceae bacterium
GTCCATGAAAAATCGGACAATGAGCGCAACTTCCGGTTCGAGGACAGCGACCGCGGGTTATTGAAAAATGAAGCACTGCTGCGCCTTCGAATCACGCAGGATCAAAACGTGTTAACATATAAGGAAAAAGTGCGTGATCCGGAAACGGACTGCAAGACCTACAATGAATTCGAAGTCACGGTCTCCGATTTTGACCGGATGGCGGCGATACTCGAACGGATCGGATACAAACCGGTCCAGTGCTATGAAAAGCGCCGTGAGACCTACCGGATTGACAACGTGGTGATGTGCCTTGACACGATGCCGTTCGGAAACTTTATTGAAATCGAGGGGGATCCGTCGGCCATTAAAAAAACCGCCGAAAAACTGGGATTTGAGTGGAAAAATCGCATCCTGACCAACTACCTGGCCCTATTCGAACGTCTTAAGCTGGAATTCGAGCTGGACTTCAATGATGTGACATTCGATAATTTCAAAAACACCCCCATCGACTTTGAAAAATGCCACCACCTGTTTGTCCAGGCATAACAGCCGGCAACTTACAACCTATAACTTACCAATGATGCGCTTCCTTCGTCAGCGCATCCTATGACCTACAACTTACAACTTACAACTGACCCCCATATGCCCAAACGCCGCCTCCGATGCCCTACGCCCCGATGATGTGCGGACGACCAGTCCCGTTTTCAACAAAAACGGCTCAACCAGGTCCACGAGGGTATCGGTTTCCTCCTGGAGGGTTGCGGCCACCGCCTCAATCCCCACCGGCCCGCCATTGTAGAAGGTAATGATGGTGTCCAGGTACTGCCGGTCGAGGGGGGTAAGTCCCAGGTTATCAATACCCTCGAGTTCAAGGGCTTCTGCAACCGCAGCCATGTTTATATGACCGTCGCACTTTACCTGTGCGTAGTCGCGAACCCTTTTAAGCAGCCGGTTTGCGATTCGCGGGGTGCCGCGGGAGCGCAAGGCGAGCTCGGCGGTGCACTGCCCGTCGATGGAAAGGTTGAGCAGCGATGCGCTCCGCCGGATGATCGTTTCGAGGTTCTCTTTTGAATAAAAATCAAGGTTCCGGAATATGCCGAACCGATGGCGAAGCGGTGATGAAAGAAGTCCGACGCGGGTTGTTGCGCCCACAAGCACGAACTGCTTCAGACGAAACCGGTGGCACCGCGCATGCATCCCCTTGTCAAAAACAAAATCAATGCAGAAATCCTCCATCGCGGGATAAAGCAGTTCTTCCACGGACCGTGAAAGCCGGTGAATTTCATCGATGAAAAAAATATCCCCGCTTTCAAGCTGGGTGAGCATTCCAATGAGATCGCCGCCTTTTTCCAGCGCCGGGCCCGAGGTGACAACCAATTTCCCCCCCATCTCGTTTGAAATAATATGGGCCAGGGTTGTTTTCCCCAGCCCCGGGGGGCCGTGAAGCAGCACATGATCCAGTATTTCATTTCGTTGGCGCGCCGCCTCGATCCCGATTTTCAGGGTTTCAATGGTTTTGTCCTGCCCGATATACTGGGAGAGCCTTTCAGGGCGCAAAGACAGGATTTCCGGCGCCTCATCCATGGGGAGGCTGGCCCCTTCCACCATTTTATGCCCGAAACGGGACAGGTTAAAGCCTTCTTTACTCATAGCCGTCCTTTTTCAGATATCGGTCGCCCCCTGTAGACCTCCTCAAAAAGGGATTCCGGATCGCTGGCCGCCGGGTTGCGCTTCATTGCCTCGGCAACCATTTCCCGGGCCTCGGCGCTTTTGTGCCCAAGCTTCGAGACCAGAACATCAATGACCTGGGCTGCAAAATCCTTTCCAACGGCTTCGACCGTGCTTTCGGGCGGCGTCCCGGTTTTCCGGATGCGCCCGAACCTACCGGTTTTACCCTGCAGCGTGGCAATAATTTTATTGGCCACCCGCTCCCCGATGCCGTTTAATTTTTTCAAGCTGGCGGCATCTTTCTCCTCGATCGCCATTGCAATGTCTTCCACCGGGAGGGTCATGGCTTTAACGGCCTTCATGGGACCGATGGTTTCCACGGATATGAAATTTTCAAAAAACTCGCGCTCCATCTCCCGGTTGAAGCCGATCAAAACCGGCCGGGGAGTCCGTTCGGTCTGGTGGAAGTATATGTAAAGCGCAAGGGCGTCATCGATAGCGGTTTGTGCGAGACTGTCCATAACAAAGGCCGGAAGCAGGATTTCATAACCGACATGGTTGACCAACAAAAGGATGCGGTCCTTTTCCTTTTTGAGAAGCCTGCCTTCCAGGTAAGCAATCATTTCATTTCGCTCCGGTGATTCGGCTCCGGTAGAGCCCTGCAAGCGCCAAGGCCATGGCATCCGCTGCATGGGAAGGCCGGATCGGCTCAGGGTGGTTCAGGCGCATACGCACACACGCTTCAAGCTGGGCCTTGCCGGCACTCCCGCTTCCGGTCAATACCTGCTTGGCCTCCCGAACGGCAATCTCCATAATGGGCAGCGAACAATGGCAGGCGGCAAGCAGAATGACGCCGGTCACCTTTCCGAGGGTAATCCCGGACTTGGGATACCGGTTGAGCGAAAAAACATCCTCGATCACCATGATATCCGGCTGGACATCATGAATCGCCTTGTTTACGCCGTTGTAAATGTGCATCAGGCGATCGGGAAGCAAGCTGTCCGCAGACGTCCGCAGCGTTTCGAATGCGTAGTTCGAAACTGCAAGCGAGCTTCCTTCCACGACGGCAATCCCGGTCGATGCCAGCCCCGGGTCTATCCCGATCACTCTCATGACAGGGGTTTCCAGGGGGGGTCACCAGCCGACGGGTTCATTGCTCAAGCGCCTCTATACGGCTTTTGGCGATTTCTGCCGCATTATGATCCGGAAATTTGCGCACCAGTTCCCTGAGGAGGTATACGGCATTGTCTTTCTCGCCGAGCAGTGAAAAGGCAATGCCCTGTTTCAGGTATGCATCGGGAACCTTGTTGCCATCCGGATAGTCGTCAATAACCTTCTGGTATTCGACAATGGCCCTTTCGTACCATTCTTCCGCAAAATAGACCTCGCCCGTCCAAAAACGGGAATTGTCGGCAAGGCTTGACCCGGGAAAACGCTCCAAAAACAACTCGAACCCGTCCAGGGCGCCGTCATATTCCCCGTCATCGAACATCTGTTTTACCGCCTGGTACAACGCCTCCTCTTCCATCCCTTCAAGCGCTTCCCGGTCGGGATGCTCTCCTTTTTCCGTTTCCCGTGGCCTTTCCGCCGCCTCCATTCCCAAATAGACCTCCAGGCGGGACAGGCGCTTTTCATAATCATCAAGCCTGGCGGCATTTCTCTTCATGCCCACGCTGATTTCAGCAATATTTTTTCCCACGTCCCGATCCAGCCGGTACTCGATCTCCTCGATACTCCCACCAATCCTGCGCATCTCGGTTCTTATGTCATAGAGTTCGGCCTTCTGTATGGCCCTGAAATCGCTAATCTCATCCTTGAGCGCCGCCCTGTCCGATACGCCGGCATCTTTTTCGGAAA
>PUOB01000258.1 GCA_003551985.1 Desulfobacteraceae bacterium
AGCAGGAAGAGGCTGTAAAAAAAATCGCCGCCCTGCCGTTTTCCGTGCTCACCGGGGGTCCGGGATGCGGAAAGACCACCGCCACCCGAGTGCTGGTCAAGCTTCTGGAGGCGATGGGGAAGAAAACCATGCTCGCCGCGCCCACGGGCAGGGCCGCCCAGCGAATGACGGAGGTGATCGGAAGGCCGTCCAAAACCATCCACCGCCTGCTCCAGTGGCAGGCGGGGCGATTCAAAAAAAACGAGGACTCGCCCCTTGATGCCGAATTTCTGATCCTGGACGAATGCTCCATGCTCGATATCAGCCTGGGGGCATCGCTTTTGCGGGCCGTTCCCGGGCACTGCCAGGTGCTCTTTATCGGCGATGCCCGGCAACTGCCGTCGGTGGGGCCCGGCAATGTTTTAAATGACATCATCACGTCCGGTACGGTCGCATGCTTCCGCCTGACCACCGTCTTTCGCCAGGCAAAGGCGTCTCTCATCATCCGGCACGCCCACCGGCTCAACAACGGGGAGGTCCCCCGGATCGACTCCCCCTTTAAAAAGCCCGAAATATGGCGGCAAACCGATGACTGCCTGTTTATCGATTCAGACGAGGCCACAAAAGAGCAGCTCCAATTCATCGGCAGGGTGAAGCGGGTCTTGAACAATGCGTCCGGGGCAATGGCCGATCACTCCGGCGACCCATCGAGTCCCTACGAATTTCGCGCCGATGAAGCGCTGAGCCCCTATGAAACGGAAATTGCCATCCCGGAAAAATTCGCCCATGCCAATATAGAGGAGATCTATCATGCGCAATCCCGGGTGGATGAATTAATGGCGGTTGTCAAAAAAATTCACCCGTGGTCGAGCCTCCATTACGGTCTTTCGGCGGTCGACGTCGTCAGGAAGCTCTACATGGAATGGATTCCGAAATACTACGGCAAAAACTGCGAAATCCAGATCCTCTCCCCCATGACCCGGGGAAGCCTTGGGACGATCCGCCTGAACCGGATGATCCAGGCGGACGCCAATCCCCGGATTTCCGGAAAACGACAGTTAACCCTCGGAGACAAGCTCTTCCGGGAGGGAGACCGGGTCATTCACCGCCGAAACAATTACGAACTCAATGTGTTTAACGGGGATATCGGCATCATCACCCGGATCGACGCCACAGCCATGACATGCGCGGTATCGTTTTTCCCGGACAACCGGAAGGTCACCTACCAGCGCGAAAACCTCCTCGAGCTTGAACTGGCCTATGCCGTCACCATACACAAGTCCCAGGGGAGTGAGTTCGAAGCGGTGGTTATCCCCCTTTTGACCCAGCATTACAAGATGCTCTACCGGAACCTGGTTTACACGGGGCTGACCCGGGCCAAAAAGCTGGCCGTATTCGTCGGCACGCGCAGGGCGCTGGCCATGGCCGCCAAAAACGAGGATACGAGCCTGCGGCAGACGGCCCTGGCCCGCCTGCTCCAAAACAGTTGACGCCCCCTTATCACCTGCAACCCACAACCCACAACTTATAGTTAGTGGCCGAACAAAAACCAGGATTTTACGCCAAGTTCAAGAAAGGCGATAATTTTAACCGCAGGAATACTGGACGTATTTTGAGGATTAAAATTTGAGCCTGACGCAGAAATTGGCGTAAAAGACGGTTTTCGTTCAGCCACTATTTACAAAACCGTCAAAATCAGGCAGAATCAGTCCGAATAACGGGGATAAACAACAATGAAAATAATTGATTCCCACGCCCATTGCGGCATCCAGGACGAGTTTCCGCCCCAGTCGTTTGAGGATTATCTCGATGCGATACGGGGCAGCCCCATCCAAGGCGCGGCCATGTTCGCGCCGGTAATGGAAATATACGACCGGAACGATCCGTTTTTCACGGACACCCCTTCCTGGCAGGAGCGCCGCAGGGCCGCCAACCAATACCTGCTTGGCCTGCAGGACCGCGAAATCGAGGTGTTCCCCTATTTTTTCATCTGGAACGATTTTGCCTCGGACCAGATCACCGACGGACACTTCGGCATCAAGTGGCACCGGCACGACGACGAACCGCGCTACAATTATGATGATCCCGCCTGCGCCGTGGCCATCGAGGTCATCCGCAAAAAAAACCTGCCGGTGGTTCTGGAAGAAGAATTTTCCGAGACCCTGCGGTTTGTCAACGAACGGGCCCATGACATCACCGTCATCATTCCCCATCTCGGCATGTTAAACGGGGGGTACCGACAGATAGCGGCCGCAGGCTTGTGGCAGAAGCCCACCGTGTGGGCGGACACATCCCTTGCCGCCCCCTATGAAATCACGGATTATATTAATCACTACGGGCACGAACGACTGCTTTTCGGATCCGATTTTCCGTTTGGTCACCCGCCGTCCGAGTATGCAAAAATCGACAGGGTGGCCCTGGATGCAGCCATAAAGGCGGATATATGCGGAAACAACCTGATGCGACTGTATAAAAACATAAGGCATACCCCATGACGCAGAAACCGACCTATGAAGAACTTGAAAAACGGGTCCGGACCCTTGAAGCGGAAAACAGACACCTGAAAAAGGCGGAACAGCAGTGCGCTTCCAATGAGGCGCACCTTCAAAGCCTGATTGAAATCATTCAATATCCGGCAAGATCTGTCCAGGAGACCCTTGAATTGGCGCTGGAAAAGGCCATAGCGCTCACGGGAAGCAAGATCGGCTACATCTATCACTACGACCCCGAAAGCGAAGCCTTCATCCTGAACAACTGGTCCAAAGGCGCCATGGACGCTTGCGCCATAACGAATCCGGACACCGTCTATAAACTGGCGGAAACCGGCATATGGGGAGAGGCCGTGCGGCAGGCGAAACCGATTGTGATCAATGATTACAAGGCCCCGCATCCGCTCAAAAAAGGCTATCCCAAGGGACATGCGGAACTCCACCGGTATATGACGGTACCCGTTGTCCATGAGGACCGCATCGTTGCCGTGGTCGGCGCGGCAAACAAAGATTCGGATTATACCTACAGCGATGTGCTGCACATCACGCTGCTCATGGATACTTTGTGGACGGTGGTGGCGCACAAACAGGCCGTGGAATCCCTCCGCAAAAGCGAAGAACTCCTTCGCAAAACCCAGGAAATCGCCAAAATCGGAAGCTGGGAATTGGATGCGGAAACGGGGGTGCTGACATGGTCCGGGCAGGTCTACCGGATTTTCGGAATGAATGAAAGCGAATGCCCCGCCACCTATGAAACCTTTCTTGAAGCGGTCCATCCCGATGACCGCCGGATGGTGGACCGTGCATTTGCCGAATCGATAGAAGCGGGCAATGACAGATACGAGATCGAGCACCGCCTGATCCGGCAAGACACGGGAGAGATTCGTCATATTCACGAAAAATGCGAACATGTAAAGGGCCCGTCGGGAAAAATCATCCGATCCGTCGGGATGGCCGCGGATATTACGGAACGCAAGCAGGCGGAATACCGGCTCCGCCAATTCAACACTGAACTGGAAAGGCGCGTGAGGGAGCG
>PUOB01000001.1 GCA_003551985.1 Desulfobacteraceae bacterium
CAGGCAACCTGATTTTCGCCGGGCACAGCATCAACGCAACCACCGACTGCCGTTTGATGATCGGGGATTCGCTGGATCTTATCCTTGAAGAAACCCGTAAATATGAAAACATGATGGATCACGTCAAGGACCCGTTCATCACAGCACGCTTCCGTGAAAACATACAAATGGCAAAATGCCTCATGGGGCTGACCCGTGAACGCATAAGCCTTAATGGCGACAAATATGACGAAGAATCCTATACCGAGCTTCTCCTGCGCGAAAAAAACCTGTTCGGGCTTTGCTATACCCTGCTTTACAAGCTCATTTTGCTTTATCTTCACGGCCGGTACGAAAGTGCCCTGGCGGTTGCCCGGCGGCTCGATCGCTACATTGACGCCCCGATTGGTACGATGCTCGTGCCGCTCCATTTCTTTTACTACAGCCTTGCCCTCGCCGCAGTCGCAAAAAATAAAAAGGCCATTGAAAAACGGAGACTCCTAAAAACAATCCGGAAACATCAACGCAAAATGAAACAATGGGCGGTTTTATGCCCTGAAAACTTCGCCCACAAGCATGACCTCGTGGAAGCTGAGCTTGCCGCTGCCGGTGGGAACTCCGGGAAGTCAGACAACGGGGGGCTATGCAGCGCCCTGTATTTTTATCACGCAGCCATTAAAGGCGCCCGTCAAAATGCATACATCAACGAAGAAGCCCTTGCCTGTGAAAGAGCGGCCCTGTTTTACCTGGGGTTGAACGCTAAAGAAGAAGCGGGCATCTATCTCAATCGCGCCCATCTGGGCTACGGCACGTGGCGCGCCGCAGCCCTTCAGAAAGGTCTCGAGGACCGGCATCCCGCGTTTTTTACCATGCCTGCCCAAGTGCAGCAAGACAGGGGGGGCATCGACAGTGATGACACCCACAAGCCCGCCGGCGGTCTTCTCGACCTGGATACCGTCATGAAAGTGTCCAGGGCTATTTCAGGCGAGATTGTCCTTGCACGGCTTTTGGAAAAGATCATGGAAATATCCGTTGCCAATGCAGGGGCCCAAAAAGGTTTTCTCATACTTGAAACCGACAAAAAGCTGGCCGTGGAAGCCGGAATAGACCCGGACCGGAATATGCGTGGCATTGAAAACCCGATACCCCTTGATGCATGCCAGGGATTGTCCGGGGCCGTTGTCAATTATGTGTTCCGCACCATGGAACCGGTTATCCTTGCCAATGCATCCGAGCAGGGCCCCTTTAAAAACGATACCCACGTCAAGGCCAATAAGTGCAAATCCATTTTATGCATGCCGATACTCAACAAGGGCCGGATAAACGGCATTCTTTACATGGAAAACAATCTCAGCGCCAATGTCTTTACCGAAGAACGCCTTGAACTGCTGGGGATAATCGCCGGCCAGGCGGCAATCTCGCTGGAAAATGCAAAGTTGTTCGAAATGGCCACAACGGACGGCCTGACCCGGCTTTTCGTACACCGCTACTTCCAGCTCCTCCTTGACCAGGAGATCGAACGCAGCCGGCGCAATGGCCGTCCTTGCTCGCTTTTGATGATAGACATAGACAATTTCAAGCATTTTAACGACACCTACGGCCATCTGCTGGGAGACGATGTCTTAAAAAAAATGGCGTCGGTACTGACTGCCAATACCCGCGCCGTCGACATTGTGGCGCGGTATGGGGGAGAGGAATTTGTTGTGGTTCTTCCGGAGACCGACATCCACGGCGCCCTGACCACTGCCGAAAAAATACGGGGTGAAATTGAAAAAATAAAAATCCACCATGACCATCACACCCTCAGCGTAACCGCAAGTGTTGGGGCGGCCACGTTTCCGGAGCATGCCGCCGAAAAAACCGGTTTGATCCGCCTGGCGGATGAAGCGCTCTACCGTTCCAAGAATTCCGGGAAAAACCGTGTTTCGGTCTGTACGGCCTAAAAAAAGAGGGGGCAAAGCCCTCAAAGCGGGCCTGCCCCCTCTTTTTTTCATTGGCCGAACGTCATATTCGTGCAGCCGCTATTTGGCCTGCGCTATTCCAGTTCGTCAATCTTGCCCAGAAGGTCGTTCATAAGCGCCTCGTCTGTCTGGGCGGCGGTGATGATTTCGTTATAGGTTTCAACGTCAATCCCGTTGTCTTCAACCGCCTCCGTTATTTTTTCATTGGCTTCCATCTGGATATCCTGGGCGGCCTCGGGATCGTCGACATCGGCAAGCATTTCCTGATATTCCTCGCGGATATCGATGATGTCCACATAAGCGTGGGCCGTATTTTGTACTTCTTCTTCAGAGAAATCCGCCGGGTCTGCTTGCTGCTGCTCCCAGGGATCCTGCTGATATTCCTCCTCCTGCTGATATTCCTCCTCCTGCTGGTATTCCTCCTGCTGCTGGTATTCCTCCTGCTGGCCTTCCGGCGGCGAATATTCCTGCTGACCTTCCGGTTGACCGTAATCCTGCCCGTAATCCTGGGCCATGCCGGGTATTGCCATACCCAGGGCCAGCAGCATGGAGAGCGTCATAATTTTTGTGGTCTTTTGAATCCGGCTGATCAAAGTGCTGTTACGCATAAAAACCTCCTTTTTTCATTCATTTAACATTAGCATCAATTCAATGAGTGCTTTTTTGTCGGATACGATTTCCAACGAATTTCTTGATTCATATAAAAGCATTTACCGTGCCAACACGTCAAACAATATTTTTTATTACAACAAAAACAATTAAATTCAATATTTTAAAAAAAATAGGGGGCATTTTCAAAAGTTTTTGAAAGCCTTGACACGCCGCATTTTATTGTATATTTTTAACACATGTATCGTATTGACCCCAAAAAACCCGTCTTGTTTCTTTTCGACAAGCTGGGACGGAGAATAAGCCTGAAAGTGGCGCTTGTCCTTTATGTCCTGGTACCCATGACCGCCGCCTCGGTCTTTGTCGGCCTGTGGGGCCTGCACGCGTTTGAACGCCAGGTGGAAGCACGCATGCAGGAGGACCTGGAGATGGTCGCGCGGGCCATCACGCTCCCCCTGAGCCATGCCATTGAAAGGGACCGGCCGGGCAGCATCGCCCAGACGCTGGAATCCGCTTTTTCAGTCGACCATGTTTACGGTGCGTACGTGTATAATTCAGAAGGTGAAAAAATTGCGGCCAGCGGCTCGAGGGAGCCCGGATCCAGGCAGGAGCAGGAAGCAAGCGAAAGAGTGGACGACGGCGATGACCACGGCGAATTCGGGGAGATTGACGGGCAGGACGTCTATTCCTATTTTGTCCCCCTGGAGGATACCGGCGGCAGAATAGCCGGGCTGCTGCACCTTACCCGACGCGGCAGCGATTTCCAGGACCAGATCAGGGAAGTCCGGTACAAGGCCGCCGGACTTTTTATAGCGGTGTTCCTGGGCCTGACCGGACTTGTGTTTTACGGCCATCACCGGGCGCTCGGCAAACACCTCAACCGGCTTTCCGGCAGCATGCATAAAATCGCAAACGGTGAACGGCATCATCGATATGAACACGGCGGCCC
>PUOB01000072.1 GCA_003551985.1 Desulfobacteraceae bacterium
AGGCAAAAACGCCAAAATCGTCGTCGCTGTGTTCATTCTTTAAAATATGCATGATTTCATCATGCTGCCAGACGTAAAATCCCCCTTCGGCTTTTTTGCCTGAACGTTTATCCTCCGTATCGGCCGTGCGGACGTCCACGTAGACACTGTCCGCGTCTTCAGCCGAATAAAAACCGCCTTCGGGATGGGTCGTGTCCCGTAACACATATTCAATGGACGCTTTGGCAACCGCGGCGAATGTTTCATCTCCGGTTAATTCATAGGCATCAACGTACGTTCGGATGAGCTGGGCGTTGTCATAGAGCATTTTTTCAAAATGGGGCGACTCGTTTGCCATGACATGGCACCAATGGCAGATGGAGTACCCGATGGAAACCAATACCGGCTTGTCTTCCGTTCGGGCTGTTTCAAAAGCCTCGTCCCCCCATGGATAACAGTTCACGGGGTTGTCTGCATGCTGAAGGAGGTAGGGGTCCGGGGTTCCTTCCCCAAGGCGCAAGCGCCGATTTGTATCAAAAATGGCACGATTGTGTATCATCATCCCGAATTATGATACACTTTCTACTGTAGTGTTTCAAACTGCGACTGCAGCCAGGTTTTCACCTCCCCGTCTATAGCGTAAACCCCTTTGTTGCCGCCCGTGGCGCTGATAAAGCGCTTCTGCACAGACTCGGGCATTGTAAATACGGCAAGCTCCTCGGCCCCCTTCATGTTTCTCCGGATCAGGTATACCACGGGCGGATCATCCCATGCATACACCACAAAATACACCGAAACATCCGAATCGGAGCGGATCACGTAATTACCGTGGACCCAGTTGTTTCCCCATTCAAGGTAAAGGCGCACAGCCTCCTCGGGGGTCATATCCCAGTCGATGTCGTTGATTATTTCCGAGCAGCGTTTAAGCTGTTCAAGATTCAACATAATATTCTCCCTTTTGTGGAAAGATTAATATTCATGCTTATGCTTATGTGCAAATGCACAAGTCATGCCCAATCTCTTCATGGCATATTTCTTGTATGTTGATTATTGCGTATCATTTTTTTTAAACTGCAAACGCAGCCAAATCAGCCAAACGGCCAACTAGACGGAGGGTTATATGGAAAAGAAGAAAGAAAAGGACAAACTTCTGGACGTCAGGGATGTCACAATTTGCGAATCCACCGGGCAGATGCTTGAAAAAGCCCGGAAGGAAGGCGTTGAAATCAGTTTTGACCGGGCCGCGACAATGAAGGCATGCCCGATCGGTGCGGACAGCGCCTGCTGCAAACATTGTGCAATGGGACCTTGCCGCCTGAATTCAAAAGATCCATACGGCAAAGTCGGCGTATGCGGCGCCACCATAGACACGATCATGGCCAGAAACTTCGGGCGCATGATCGCCGCCGGCGGTGCGGCCCACACCGACCATGGCATGGTGATGCTCGATGTTTTCCGCGAAGTCATCTCCGGAAAAATCACCGACTACAAGATCACGGACACGGACAAGCTCATCAGCGTCGCCGAATCGATCGGTATCGAAACGGAAGACAAGTCCATTGAAGACATTGCGAAAGAGCTGTACAAAGAACTGGAAAAAACCTACACGCAGGTGGAAGGCGAAATTCCCTTTGCCAAGCGCGTGCCGCCCAAAACCCTTGAAACATGGCGGAAGCATGGCATCGTGCCGAGAGGCGCCATGCGCGAGATCATGGAAATGATGCACCGGTCCCACATGGGCGTGGACCAGGACTACAAAAACATCACGAAGCAGTGTTCCCGGACGGCCCTTTCCGATGGATGGGGCGGCTCGATGGTGGCCACGGAGATCTCCGATATTCTTTTCGGCACGCCGGTTCCGGTCGCCACCGAAGTCAACATGGGCGTATTAAAGGAGAATGAAGTCAATATTATCGTCCATGGACACGAACCGAACCTGTTCGAGTCCATGATCGGCTCCGTGAATTCACCCACGCTGATCGAAGCGGCAAAAGAAGCCGGCGCCGCCGGCATCAACCTGGTCGGCATGTGCTGTTCCGGGCTTGAAATGATTTCCCGGCACGGTATTCCCCATGCGGGCAATTTCGGTTCAACCGAGGCGATTCTCGTAACAGGCGCCGTTGACGCGTTTGCTGTGGATGTGCAGTGCATCCAGCAGGGGCTTTCAAAAGTGGCCAAGTGCTACGACACCTACATGTTCACCACCAACCCCCGGTGCAAGATTGAAGGTGCCGAGCACATCGAGTTCCACGAAGACAAGCCGCTGGAAACGACCGATGAGGTCGTGATCAAGGCCATTTCGCGGTTCAAGGGCCGGAAGCATCCGGTTCAGATTCCCAAAACCACGAATACGAGCATCCACGGATTTTCTTATGAATACATCAACTACATGCTCGGCGGCTCCTTCCGCGGCAGCTACACCCCGCTGAACGACAACATCATCAACGGCCGAATCCGCGGCGTCGCCGGCGTCGTGGGGTGCACTAACCCAAGGGTCAAGCAGGACTACTCGCATGTGGAGCTTGTAAAGGAGCTCATCAAAAATGACGTGCTCGTGCTCCAGACCGGCTGTTCACAGATCGCACTGGCCAAGGCCGGCCTTCTAACCCCGGAAGCGGCCTACCTGGCCGGCGACGGACTGCGGGAAGTCTGTGAAACCGTCGGCATGCCGCCGGTATTGGGCCTTGGCGCATGCGTGGACAACAGCCGCATCCTGATCGCTGCGTCCGAGATGGTCAAGGTCGGCGGGCTCGGCGAATCGCTTGCGGACCTCCCGGTTGCCGGCTGCGCACCGGAATACATGAGTGAAAAGGCCATATGCATCGGCCAGTATTTCGTGGCCTCGGGCGTTTACACCGTCTTTGGCGTGACCTTCCCCATTGTTGGCGATACCGCCTTCCACAAGTACCTTTTCGAGGGCCTTGAGGCGGAGGGCCTCGGCAAATGGGGATTTTCCAAGGATCCCCATGAAATGGCCAAAATGATGATCGCCCACATCGACAAAAAGCGAAGTGCCCTGGGCCTTGACAAAGCACGGGAGCGCAAGCTGGTCGATATGGCCGAACGGCGAGAACTTGTCTGATAGCCGGATTCAATTTGGGATTGAAACAGGCGATTATTTAATGTATATAAAATAACCTCTAAAAAGGGGGGATTGAAAAATCCCCCCTTTGTTTTATTGTTATGTAAAATACGCCCCAACGTGAGTATTTGACAGTCTCTAAAAAGTCGCTTTTTGACGGCAAAGTAATCACGCCATGGCGTGACAAGATCAAGGCTTGCGCAACCTCTTCGTGTAGGGGCGAAAAATCTTTCGCCCGATTAAGCGTACGTGAATTTCTTCGGAAATCGCGCGTAACGCAGATATTGGACTTTTTACGAAGTCGTCAAAAAATGGTAAGAAACCGCATGAGCGAATACATCACGCACGACATAACGGGCAAAACCGTCGGCAAGGTCGAAAAAAAATATTTCACCTTTGCACACCCGCCCAATGAAATGGTCCTGGACTCAAAGGC